>PIXW01000011.1 GCA_003601535.1 ANME-2 cluster archaeon | reverse complement strand
GTGAATCCTGCGGTTCTTGCTGCTCCTTCTCTGGCTTCTGATGCTCTTTGTGATCTTTGTGCTCTTTGTCCTGTTTTTCTTCCTGCTGTTGCTCAGTTCTCTCCTGCATCATCTCGTCGAGTTTCTCAGTATCAAGTTGCGGAGGCTCGAATGGCTTCCTGCGCATCCTGTGCGGCAGCGCAAGTTCCATCGCCTCCCTGATATCCTCAAGCGTGACATCCGTGCGGCCATCGAATGCCGCAATCGTCTTTGCGGTTCTGGTCACAACGATCTCTGCCCTGTGCGTCTTAACGCCAAGTTCTATGCAGATCATGGCAGTTCTTTTCAATAGATCATCGCTGATTCTGGTGTCCGGGAGCAGTGATTTTGCTTTCAGTATCTTTTCGCTCAATTCCCTTTGCTGATTCTCGTAAGATCTTCTAAATCCCTCAGGATCATTTTCAAACCCTTCCGCAACCTTCACGATCGCAACACGCCCTTCTACATCGTCTATGCTCTCAACGTTCGTCTGCAAGCCGAATCGATCCAGCAGCTGCGGTCGGAGTTCGCCTTCTTCCGGATTCATCGTTCCGACCAGAATGAATCGGGAAGGGTGGCTTACGCTGATCCCTTCCCGCTCGATCACATTCACAGCCATCGCAGCCGAATCCAGGAGAATGTCAGCAACATGATCATCAAGGAGATTTACCTCATCGATATACATGATGCCGCGGTTTGCAGCGGCAAGGATGCCTGGTTCGAGTGCTCTTATCCCTTCTTTAATCGCTTTTTCGATATTTAGCGTACCAGCGACCCGATCCTCGGTTGCACCGAGCGGCAGATCGATGACCCTCGTTTTCCTGGTTATGGTTTCGAGTTTTCCGCCATTCACCGCGCTCTCGTAGCAGATATCACACATCTGATCGGGATCGTTCGGGTCACAATTGAACGGACAGTTCTTCACCACATCGATCTCTGGAAGCAATTCTGCGAGAGATCGAACCGCTGTTGATTTTGCTGTTCCTTTTTCACCTCTTATCAGGACACCTCCGATCCTTGGATTGATTGCATTCAGTATCAGTGCCTTTTTCATCCTCTCCTGCCCTACAATCGCGGTGAATGGCAGTATCTTCCTCCTTATGTTACGCATTTGGTCATCTCCTTGAATTTGTGAGATTATTTATTATTACTCTTAATAATTCGTATTTACAACTGATGATGGTTATTATGGAGGTAACACCGAATGAATCGTATTTAAGGGTTTCGTGTCATGCAAACCCATCCCCAGATAAGTATTCTTTTTTGCGACTTCTGCGGTAAATCTGTGCGGTTCGTTTCGCAACATTTATATACAGCCATGCAGAACATTAAACAGGATGGCTTATCTCAAAATAAAGACATGGAAGGGGTATGGATGGATAAGCAGAGAGATATTCTCATTGAACGGCTCGAACAGCAGTTGAAGGAGCGAGATCAGATGATCACAGAGATGGCGAAATCATCGCCTGTGACCGGTGACCGCATTGCTGCACTTGAAAGGGAAGTGAAAGAGTTAAGAGAAGATATGCGTGGAATACTAAATGAGTTACTAGACCAGAAAGCGATTATTGAGGAAATACAGCATAAAAAGTCCTCTACTCCAAAAAGATACAGAGATGTTAGATCTGCTGAGTACATCGTAGCAGAAAACACCCCGGAAATGAATCCAGAGCGAGATGAGAAGGGGGAGATTATCGTTGCCGGTTGATCGGGTGTTTATGTGTATATCAAGGAAATAGAGTTCGATAATTTCAAATCGTTTGGAAAGAAGGTAAAAATACCATTTTTAAACGAATTTACCACCATATCTGGACCGAATGGTAGTGGAAAGTCCAATATAGTAGATGGCATCATCTTTGCGCTCGGTTTATCTGGTTCCAGGACCATGCGGGCAGAAAAATTGACAGATCTGATATTCAACGGGAATGGAAATGGGAATGGAAAGGAGATTAGATCTGCACAGGTCACAATCAGATTCGATAACAGCGACCGGAGTCTCTGTTCTGATCGTGATACGATCGAGATCACCCGCAGGATCAGGCAGACAAAAAGCGGGTATTACAGCTACTATTATTTCAATGACACGGCATGCACGCTATCTGATCTGCATGCAAATCTTGCCAGGGCAGGGATACGACCGGAAGGATGCAACGTGGTCATGCAGGGTGATGTTACCAGAATCACCGAGATGACTCCTTTTGAGAGGAGAAAGATCATCGATGAGATCGCAGGCGTTGCAGAATTCGATGAGAAGAAGGAGAGAGCATACAGCGAACTGGATGCTGTACGTGATCGGATCGAACGGATCGATATCATTCTGTCAGAGGTTACGCAGCAGCGCAGAAAATTGAAGAGAGAACGTGACCAGGCGATGAAGTATCAGTCTCTTAAGGATGAGCGATGTCGTTATGAGTCGTTCACACTCCTTGCGAAACTTAAGAATGCGGTACATGAGCAGGAGTCGATATCAACAGAGATTTGTAGCAAACAAGACCTTGAGGTGGATTTGTTATCGGATTTTACCAAAAAAAAAGATGAATTTTCTGAGATAGAATCTGTTTTAAAAGATTTGAACGAGAAGATCATGCTTAAAGGAGAGCATGAGCAAATCCAGATAAAAAAGGAGATCGAACAAATTCGAGGTGAGATTTCCAGATTAATGGATTCTATCGAACTGCTTGAAGTTGATATTCAGGATATCAAGAAGGAGCGACAGCGATTATTTATTGAGATCGATACAGCCAGCAATCTGCTCTCGACATGCGAAGAGAAGATCAATGATGAGCATCTACGAAAAGATAGTATTTTGGCAGAGATAGAGGAAAACGAGTCTGAGTTGATGCTGATTCGCAGCAGAATC
Organism: ANME-2 cluster archaeon; assembly: GCA_003601535.1. Lineage (GTDB taxonomy): Archaea > Halobacteriota > Methanosarcinia > Methanosarcinales > Methanogasteraceae > Methanogaster_B. Next base: position 9,266 of record PIXW01000011.1, on the reverse strand, counting down.
AGCGAAGTGGATGCGGGCTATGCGAAGATGCGGAATCAACTGGATGAGGAGAGGAAGAATCTGGAGATCGCAAAGTCTGCAAAAAATGAACTCATGCGAGAACAGGATCGGCTTCTGGATGCGGTTCGGCGCAAGAACGCAGAGGAGAATGAGATACGGTCCGATATCGAGGATGCAAAGCAGAGCATCGCATCGGTTGACGCTGACATCGAACATCTGCAAAACGAGATCAACGAGTGTGCGGATAGCATAAAAACCCTGATCAGCGATCGAAGCGACCTTGAAAGCAGCAGATCGAAACTGAAACCCGAACTTGATGATGTCAAAGCGCATCTCAATGATCTTCATCAGGAATATGTCAAAGCAGAGGCGCGTGTCAGGGCTGCGGAGGATCTCCGCTATCCTCATGCCGTTAAAACGGTTTTAAAGGCAAAAGATATGAGAGAACTGCCAGGCATATACGGTACGATCGCATCTCTTGGCAGGGTCGAGCAGAAATACGCGATTTCGCTGGAGATTGCTGCCGGCGCCCGTATGCAGAATATCGTGGTGGATAGTGATGCGACTGCTGCTCATGCGATCGATCTGTTGAAGCGAACATCTGCAGGGAGAGCAACATTTCTGCCGCTCAACAAATTAAGAGCCAATTTTTCGTACGAAAATCTTCCTGAAAATGGTGGAATAATCGATTATGCAATAAATCTGGTTGATTTTGATCCGAAACTCGAAAAAGCATTTAGATATGTGTTTCGAGATATGGTTGTGGTCGAGACCATCGATGTCGCAAGGAGACTGATTGGCAGATACAACATGGTCACGCTCAGTGGTGAACTGGTCACAAAGACCGGTGCAATGACAGGAGGGTCAAGATCAGATCGCGGGTCGCACTTCGCGGCAATGGAGCAGGAAAAACTGGTAAAACTTGCAGAACAGATTGTAGAATACGATTCACGCAGGAAAAATATTTCTGAAAGAGTTGATTCAGTTGATAACCATATTTCAGCCATAAATAATGAAATAAATGAATTTGAAAAGGAAATTGCAAAAAAACAACTTCAGATCGAGGAAGTTGCAGGAAGAAGCGATAGACTGAGTGCTGTCATCCGGAACAAAGAGCAAACCCTCGACGATATCAGGATAGAGCGGGAAACATTGCGCAACCAGATGGAGAAGATCGAAGAGGAGATCGCATCCATGACCGATCATATACGCGGACAGACCGAGAGTATCACGCAGCTGGAAGGTGAGCTGGAAGATTCGGAGATACCGGATTTAAACGCCCAATCCGATAGGATAACCTCTGAAATAAATAGATTGAGGGAACGAATACGTGATATCGAGACAACTATAAAATCATTAATTCTTGAGAATGATAATATAAAAACAAAGCTTGAAAATGATAGAAATCGTATACAAGAACTCGAAGATCGAAAAAACGATCGCCAATCAAAAATCTCACAGTACAGGGATACTATTCTGGATATCGAGACAAAACTCGAAGAGAAGACCCATAGAGCAGAGCAGCTCGATTGCGAACTCTCTTCCCTGCAGAAAGAGCGTGCACTCATGCAAGAGAAGCATGAGGATGCGTCCGCACGCTTGAGCGGCGTACAGAAGCGTCTCGATCAGGTGCGGTGGGACATACAGGCACTGATCGCAACAAAAGATGCGTTAAATGAGCAGATAGACACACTCCGTTATGAGATCGAAGAATCCGGTATCGATGAATCTCAGGAGGTCCCGACCGAAGAGGAGGTACGCACCCGCATCCAGTCCATTGATTCAGCGATGGAAAAACTCGAACCTGTCAACATGCGTGCGCTCGATGAGTATGAAGCAGTGGAATCGAGAATATCCACTCTTAACACAAGAAAAGAGACGCTTTCGATGGAACGGGAGGCGATCATCGATCGAATCGAGAAGTATGAATGTTTGAAGAAACGCACGTTCTTTGATTCGTTCAATGAGATCAATGAATATTTCAAATCCATTTTTGCAGAATTATCAGGTGGATCTGGTGAATTGATCCTTGAAAATCCTGAGGATCCGTTCACAGGCGGCATGACCATCCGTGCACAGCCAGCAGATAAAAGATTGCAGCGGCTCGAGGCGATGTCCGGAGGTGAGAAGAGTTTGACTGCGCTCGCATTCATCTTTGCAATCCAGCAGCACCGTCCGGCACCGTTCTATGCATTCGATGAGATCGACATGTTCCTTGATGGTGCAAATGTCGAGCGGATCGCATCAAGAGTGAAGAAATCCGCAAAGAATGCACAGTTCATCGTTGTTTCGCTGCGAAAGCCGATGATTCAGGCAGCATCCCGCACCATAGGCGTTGCCATGCAGGAAAGTGACATATCGAGCATCACAGGGGTGCAGTTGAATTAGGGGCGGTATAGCCCTGTTCAGTCCTGAATCCGGTTACCGGAATGACTATAGATCAGGGCATCAGCACGAACCGCCCGCCAACCTTACGCAAACATGCCGTGCGGCTCGCTCTCCTCCCCCTTCCTCAACTTAGCCAGTGCATAACGGAAGTCGTCCATCGAAACCGCAGATCTCTTTTCACGTACCGCATTCATGCCGGCTTCGGTCACCATAATCTTCAGATCCGCACCGGTTGCGCCATCGGTTGTCGCGGCAAGAGACTGAAGATCGACATCACCAGCAAGTGACATATTCTTCGTGTGGATGCCAAGAATCTGCATCCGTCCTGCTTCGTCTGGTGCAGGAATTTGTATCACCCGGTCGAACCGTCCTGGGCGCAGCAGCGCAGGATCCAGGAGATCGATCCGGTTGGTTGCTGCCATCACCCGCACATCGCCCCGTTCTCTAAACCCGTCCAGTTCGGTCAGGATCTGGGTCATGGTGCGGTTCACCTCTGCCGAGCCCACGGTCCCATCATGCGTGCGCCTGCCGCCGACGGCGTCAATCTCATCGACGAAGAGGATGGTTGGCGATTTCTCACGTGCGAGCTGGAAGACATCACGGACAAGACGGGCGCCCTCACCGATGAATTTGTGCACCAGTTCCGATCCTGACATCTTGATGAAGGTGGCATCGGCATGATGAGCCACCGCCTTTGCGAGCAACGTCTTTCCTGTGCCTGGCTGCCCGTACAGGAGCACACCACGCGGCGGCTCGATTCCGATATTCTTGAATACCTCAGGAGAGGTCAGCGGCAGTTCCACGGTCTCTCTCACCTCCTGGATCTGCTTTTCGAGTCCGCCGACCATCTGGTAGTCGACATCTGGAGTATCGATCAACTCCATGATCAGCGCACGTTCATCCAGTGTTCCCTTTAGAATCCGTATGATTGCAAGATCGTTATTTACGGCAACACGCATCCCAACCTCCAGCTGCTTATCGCATTCGACAAGCCATTCCTGATTGTTTCCATGCTGCCTGATCAATGCCTCCCCATCACGTACCTCGAGAACGCTTGCGATGAAGAGTGGCGGCTTTATAGAGTCCTCGATGCGCTTATTTAGAGCCAGCACCTGTTTTTGAAGACTTTCGTTTGCAACCACCGCATCGAGCAGTCGTGCCTGAATCTCGCTGTTCTGCATGCGGAGCGTTGCGATCTGGTTGTGCAGCGCTGCTATCGTATTCATCAGATCGGAGACACTGGAATCGATCTGGTCGGTTGTTCTTGATGTTCCTGGTAGTCCCACTTCTGCGGTATCTGTCATAACTATGAAGAGGAGTTTTTCAGACATAAATATTAGCCTGATGGAAATGGTGCAGCCGTAACCATCACACCTGCAGCACAACCTCTGCCGGTCATAAATCGACCTCAACATTTATGTATAACCATTAATGATAATATTATGGTGGAAATGGGAGTATACAATGAGAAGCAAAGGGAATACGATAAAGAAGATTTTGAGTCACTTCTTTCGAACATACCGGCAGGTGTGATCATCGAAAACGAGAGTTTTGAGATTGAGTACATGAACGAGTTCATGACCAGAATATTCGGTAATCGGGTTGGCAAAAAGTGCTATGAACTGTTTGCCGGACGGAATAATCCATGCAATCCATGTCCAGTCGATACGATCGTCAAACAGGGTACGGGCATCTTCAGATACACAACTGCTGGCAGGGATGGGGGGTTCTATGAGATCATAGCATCACCGCTCCATCATCCGGATGGCAGTTTATCGATTATAGAGATTGTGAGGGACATAACCGAGCAGCAAAAACTCGATCAGATGAAAAACGATTTTATTCACGTAGTTGCACACGAAATGCGCACACCGCTTGCAGCAGTCATTGGATTTGGTGACCTGCTCTCGCTCCATTCAGAAAATCTCACAGATAAACAAAAGTATTATATTGAAAGTATAAAGAATAATTCCTATAAACTTAAGCAGTTGATCGATGACCTCCTCGATCTCTCATATCTTGATGCTGGCATGTTGAAACTCGAATACGATTCGGTGCATCTGTATGAGATCGTGAGCGAGGTTCTTGCAAGACGCCAATTGCTGATTGCTGAAAAGAATCATGAGATCGATATAAATATCTCACCGGCACTGATCATCGAGTGTGATCGTCAGAGAATCACACGCGTTATGGAGAATATCATATTCAATGCGATTTATTATACCGATATCGACGGAAAGATCAGGATCACTGCCGCCGATCACGGTGATCATATCCTTGTATCGGTCAGTGATAACGGCATCGGCATCTCGGAAACGGATATGCCAAGAATCTTTGACCGGTTCTACATGGTAGATTCCTCGCTTACGAGGCACTGCGACCGGATTGGAGTCGGACTCACCATGGCAAAGGGATATATAGAACTGCATGGCGGCGAGATGTGGGCTGATAGTGAGATAGGAATGGGAAGTACATTTTATTTTACATTGCCAAAATGTAAAATGAACGATGATAAACATGATTGCTGCAGAAGAGATCCTTGCATGTAGCAGTGAACTCTTCTCACGTATCCAGGTCGATCACCCTTAAGTGTCAGCAAGATAATGTATTGTAGAGATTGCATGACCACATCGCCTGATACACAACCACTGACCAGCCGGGTACATCAGATTCCGATCACACAGGAACTCAAGTCATCGTATCTTGATTATGCGATGAGCGTAATAATCGGGCGTGCGCTCCCTGATGTCCGTGACGGCTTGAAACCGGTGCACCGCCGCGTCCTGTATGCAATGCTCGAAGCTGGGGTTACATCTGATAAACCATATCGCAAGTCAGCACGGATCGTTGGTGATGTGATGGGCAGATATCATCCGCATGGCGATGCCGCAATCTATGACACCATCGTCAGGATGGTGCAGCCGTTCTCACTCAGATATCCGCTGATCGATGGACAGGGCAATTTTGGTTCGATCGATGGCGATGAGGCTGCTGCCATGCGGTATACCGAGGTCAGGATGGCGAAGATCGCCAGCGAACTGCTCAGAGATATCAACAAGGATACTGTGGATTTTATTCCAAACTATGATAATTCGCTGAAAGAACCGTCTGTTCTACCGGCACTGCTCCCGAATCTGCTTGTAAACGGCTCCACAGGGATCGCTGTTGGCATGGCGACGAATATGCCGCCGCACAATCTCGGCGAGGTCATCGATGGCATCATCTATACGATCGATCATCCGGATGTGACCGTTGACGAACTGATGACGTACATCAGGGCACCGGACTTCCCGACAGCAGGAGCGATCACGGGATTGGGAGGGGTTCGGGCTGCATATCGAACCGGACGCGGCATCATTGAGATGATCGCCAGAACAGAGATCGAGACAGACAGGGGAAAGGAGCGAATCATCGTCACGGAGCTTCCGTATCGTGTAAACAAGGCGAAACTTGTCGAGGATATCGCAAATCTTGTGAAGGATAAAAAGATCGATGGAATCTCCGATCTCAGGGACGAATCTGACAAGGAAGGGATCAGGGTCGTGATCGAGATCAGAAAGGGCGCGAACACGCAGGTTATTCTAAATCAGTTATATAAACATACACAATTAAAAGCGAGCTTCGGCATCATCAATCTGGTACTGGTGAACGGGGAGCCGAAGGTTCTCTCATTGAAAGGATTGATACAGTGCTATATCGATCACAGAAAGGAGATAATCATCCGGAGAAGCAGATACGATCTTAAGAAGGCAGAAGACCGGATACATATCCTTGATGGTCTGAAGATCGCACTCGATAACATCGATGCGGTAATAAAACTGATACGATCATCAAAGACGGTAGATGTGGCGAGAGATGGTTTGATATCGAATTTCAGACTCAGTGAGAAGCAGGCAAAAGCGATTCTTGCCATGCAATTGCACCGCCTTACAGGCATGGAACGCAATAAAATCGATGAAGAATACAGATCACTTGAAGAGACGATCGCTTTTTTAAGGAAAGTACTTGCAAGCACTTCAAAAGTTCTTGACCTGATAAAAGAGGAGCTGATCTCGATCAAGGATACGTACGCCGATCCGAGAAGGACCGAAATACTGGAGGCACATGAAGAGTTCGAGGAAGAGGACCTGATCCCGTCCGAAGATGTGATCATCACCATCTCGAATACGGGATACGTCAAACGTGTGCCCATCGACACATACCGGCGGCAGCAGCGTGGAGGAAAAGGGGTCGTCGGTATGACCACAAAGGAAGAAGATGTTGTTGAGGATATCTTTGTTGCAAATACCCATGATTATATCCTGTTTTTCACAAACAAGGGCAAGGTTCACTGGCTCAAGGTATACAGGATCCCTGAGGGAAGCAGACAGGCAAAAGGCAAGGCAATCGTGAATCTTCTGGAGTTATCCCCTGGTGAAGACGTTACCGCCTTTGTCAAGGTGAGCGGGTTCGACGACGAACGTTGTCTTGTCATGGCAACGAGAGCCGGAATAATCAAGAAAACCCGGTTATCCGAGTTTAGCCATCCTCGCAGGACAGGGATCATCGCGCTCAGGCTGGACGATTCCGATGAACTGGTATCGGTCAGGATGGTCAAGGATGCCGATGACATCATTCTCGGAACCGCTCATGGAAAAGCGATCCGGTTCCATGCGTCAGAGGTTCGCAATATGGGCAGGAGCGCACGCGGTGTCAGGGGTGTCACGCTTGCAGATGGTGATCATCTGGTCGATATGGATATCGTGCAGGAGGGCGCTGCACTCCTGACACTGACGGAAAACGGATACGGAAAACGGACTGAATTCGATGAATATCGCATCACAAGGCGCGGAGGAAAAGGAGTCATCACAATCATCCCGAGTTTGCGAAACGGACTTGTGATAGCGATTAAAACGGTCTACGAGGACGATGAACTCCTCGTCACCAGTCAGAACGGAAATGTCATCAGAATCCCTGTGCGCGATATCAGAATGCAGGGGCGCAATACACAGGGCGTGAGGATCATGCGCCTCGATTCCGGTGACCGCGCGGTCGCTGTCGCTAGAGTTGGGCGGCTTCAGGAAGAGATTTGAGAAAGAATGCAGAGTTCTCTGCACGGTTTTGCGGGACGGCACCGGACCCACATATATTACTCAAAGGTGAAGACCTTTCCAACACCGTTTTTCTGGTATGCTTCCGGAAATCTGGAGGCAATCTCTCTCAGATGCTGGGTGCAGTGGCATGGAGAGAGGAATGGTACGCCTTTTAGCAGTGGATAATCGTCAAATCCATGAAATCCGCCGATGATTCCATATATCTCACCAAACTGGGATGCGCTGTTTGTGATTGCTTTTAACCCAGGGTGTGCGCATCCAGTGATAACAACCAGACCGTTCATTGTTTCCAGTATCAAGGATTGCTCTTTTATTGAGATGCCAAGTTCTCCTGTGGTATATACTAAATCACATATCTTTGATGGCTCGTGTATCTCTATTACCGGGTTTTTGATCCTGTTCTTGAATGATTCTGAAAACGATGCCAGTAGATAGACTTCAGCATCATGATTCGTCTCAAGCACGTCGAACAGACCGCCTGCATGATCCCAGTGTTCGTGCGACAGCACGATTCGTCCAAAGTTCCCGGGATCAATGCCCAGTTTTTCCATGTTGTACAATAAAATAGAGCCGTCTCCTCCGGTATCAAACAATATATTCTCACCAGATACGTCTATTGCACAGGAAAATCCCCATTCACTCTTCAATCCTTCAACATATACCGTGTTATCATAGACCGTTGTGATCTTCATTGATGCACCTCCATTGCGTCTTTCATCGCATCAAATATACGTTCTCTCCGAGAATTTGACAGCAGTCATGCCAGCAACCATCGCTTTTGTGGTGACAGAACGCTTTCATGTTCTGCTGTTCTCCTCATTGATATCGTACCTGTTGACACAGACAGCAGAAGTAATCTTAAAATGATCGGTCACCTCCGGTAATGAAGCGTTTTGACGTGGATATGAAAATCGTTCAATCATTGCAAAATAAGTATCCCCGCCAGAATCGTAGCAGTGTGGTTCCGACGTGATCGCGCTGGAATAAGTTTCTTTTGAATACATCTAAACCACCAATCCTCTGACCAGTGCAACGAACAATCCTCCGATTATGATATCCGCAGTTGAACCAGGATTTATCCTTTCATGAATCAATCGTCTGTCAAATTCATGAATCCTGGATTTTATCGCATCCAGATCTCTATTGCCTGTAAGAATCTCCGATGCATGCTTACTGACCTCAATTGACTTTTCTTTACCAAATTTCGTCTGGATGAAGGTATCAGGAGTCTCTGCAAGCATCTGCAAGAACGTGAATACGATAGCATCATTGATACTCATCCTGTCTGCCTTCTCTGCAATCATCTCCGCACACTGGAAGGTTCGCTCAAACCCGCACACCCATTCATTTGCGATCAGATCGTGATCAGCAGATAATTTCATCAGATCGAAGAGTTTGATATCTTCCTCCAGAATCCGGTCTATCGAATCCGGATCTTCGAGATCGATCTCCGGAACAGAGTCAACACGGACATTCGCAATCGAAAATGCACGGTAGAATTGAGCGGCATCCCTGGCAGTGGTATTCTCCACGATCGTTGAAACCGGCGTACCGCTTCCGGCAGCCATCAACAATGGAATCAGCAGCACGAACGCGCCAAAGTGAGTGTTCCCTCCGCGCTGCCATTGCAGAGATTCCCTCGCTGATGCATGTATCAGCGCGCCAACGCCACTTCGTGATCTTGCTGCCTGTTCAAGCGCAGGATACGCTCCTATCGCTGATGCGAGGAAGTGTTCGAAGGTGGTATCCGGGTAATCATGATCCCTGCCCACATTACCTGGTTTT
>PIXW01000114.1 GCA_003601535.1 ANME-2 cluster archaeon | reverse complement strand
GCGACATTCACTGCATAATAATAGGCAAACCGATTCTGCCCGTATATCGAGAGAAGCATGACTGCTGTCCAGATTAAAACCAAGATCTCTTCCGGTTTCCATCTCTTAACGATATAATAACCCAGAATCAATATTCCAAAGATCGATACGTAGAAGCAATTCCCAAAGTTACCGTACACCATGCTGTTCTTGCCTATGCTGAGATGTCCGCTGCGATCCATGAGCATCGAGGATGCTTCCGCGATGGTATTAGCGCCGCCGGTGTGCCTCGCAAAGATCATGTTTGGCGAATTAACGATCGTATGATACAGTGTTGGCAAAATAACGCTCAACAGTGCGAGCCCAACTGCCGTACCCGCGATCAGCAGCACTGGATAGTAATATGGATTCACATCCCTCCGATTCAGCTCTCGCGATATCGCATGCATCAGTACAAATGCCGCAATCGCTCCGAGTGTGACGGCTGCATGAAACCATGAATAATAGAAGGTAGAAAATCCCATATCAGGATGCAGCCATGGCAGAATCAGTATCAGTTCTACCACAAATGCCGTTATTCCGACCATCGTCAGGTAATCGACTGTCCTTCCACGAATATGCTCTGCAATATATGCAATGATCGATGCAATCACGATGATCGCACCAAAGAGTGGTGCACCGGGCCAGCAGAGTTGGTATGCTGCATACGCAACGCCAGCGAGCACAGCATACCCAAGTGGATATCTGATGACATGCCAGTTCCGATTCAGATCCTTAAATGAGAGATTCTGAGCACGCGCGCTCCGGAGCGCGAGCATGAAGAAGAGAATGGTTGTGGTAGAGAGCAGTGTCTCTGCGACATGGTGGTCGGTAAATCCGAGCAGCGATCTTGATAGGAACTGTCCTGGCAGTGTCGCGATGATCAGTGCTGCAAGAAGTCCTGTTCCTCTGTTGTGCAGATGCTTGCCAATGAAATACACCGGTATAACCACGAGCGCACCGAGAACAGCGGGGAAGTACGCGCCTACGACATCGACCAGATGAGAACTTGGGTGTCCGAGTCCTGCGATGATGGAGAGCAGCGCGATCGTATGATCATATAGTGGTCCGAAATGGATGTAAACCCCGTAAGGAGGGATTGTATGAGCATCATAGAACAGAGCATGTGGATAATTATGGAGCAGGGCGTGCACCAGATGCATGTGATACCATGGATCGTTTCCGCCGAACCTGACCGTACCGTCTGCAAGAAATACGCTTTTGTACGGGAGTACAGCCCGGATGTACAGTGCAATCGCAAAGATTATGCCCAGTGCTATCCCGTAAGGAGCACTGGATTTGAGTTGCTCGATTCTGGTCACTTTCGCTTCGGTTGGACGCTGAATACTTTCAGATATTTCCAAAGCCTCTTTTGTACCCACTCTCTTTTTACTCTTTCTCGTTTGTTCTTCCTTGTTCTTCTTTTTTCCAGCCAATGAACACACCTCATATCAGATCGTCAATCAGTTCCTGGTACATGACAGCAGTATCATTCCACTTTCGTTCGGGCGGGTTAAATAATTTTGGTAGTTTGTACTGGCTCTCGATGGCTCTGGTGATGGCACCGGCATCGCAGGGGGGCACAAAGACCGTGCCCTCATAACCTGCCATCGATTCGGCGAGACCGCCAACCCTCGACACGACGATCGGTGTTCCGAAACACATTGCGATGTGCGCAATTCCGCTCTGGGACGCTCTGGTATATGGTAGCGCAATCACATCCGCTGCAGAGAAGTACAATGGGATTCGGTCATCCGGGATGTATTCGTCGACCAATGTAATCTTATCGTTATATCTCGATTCAGCGATCTGGTGCAGCAACGCTTCCCGGTCCTCCCATATCTCACCCACAATCAGAAGCCTGCTGTTTCTGATGATCTCATCCGGAAGTTCTTCATACGCACTGATGAGATACGGTATTCCCTTATATTTTCGTATCAGCCCGAATGAAAGGATGATAAATTCTTCTTTGATCGAAAGTTTCTTCTTTGCATCGGTTTTATCGATTCTAGAATACTGGTCATAGAGCGCATGTGGGATCACTTTGATCGTATCCGGATCGATATGATACCGTTCTGCGACCAGTTTCCGGTCCGATGACGAGTGTGTGATATAGCCATCGACATCCCGCCTGAGAAGTCGTCCGGTAGTCCTTGAATACCATCTGATCGGAAGAATGTTCTCTTCGAGCGGATCGACCACCTCATGAAATTCGATGACAATGCGCGCACCCAAAAACAGATTCATCATTTTTATGATAAGATGTAGATGAGCCACTGATGATGTCCACCATTGCAGAATGATGACATCCGGATGCTGTTTCATCAGGAATCGATATGCTCTCCACCATGTCAGCGGATTATTGTAATCCATTCCATCAAAGACTGCCACATCCTGTGTAAACTCGAGATCTGATATATCTCTGCCGACATGCGCACGCCCCGGGAACAGAATCTTTGGCAGTAAGTTTCTGAAACAGACAACAGAAACGCGGTTATGCGATGAGAGCGCATTCGCGAGCCCGATCGTATAGTAACTGATGCCGCTTGTGAACCGCCTGGAAGGACCTACGATGCAGATACTTGCGTTTCGCACAATGTTGGATTATCTTCATATTAGATTAATATGTATGTACGCACGTGAAAATTGTGCAGGTCTGTCCGAGATATTGCCCTGATATCGGTGGTGTGGAGACGCATGTACGTGAGATCAGTGAGCGGTTGGTGAGGAAGGGATTCGAGGTCGAGGTGGTGTGCACCGATCCGACCGGCAGATCGTCCAGACACGAAATGATAAATGGAGTTGAGATAACACGATTCAGATCGTTTGCGCCAGATGATGCGTATTATTTTGCGCCGCAGATATATTTTTATCTGAAGAGCCGCAGTTATACTCTGATACATGCTCACAGTTACCACGCGCTGCCAGCACTGTTTGCAGCACTTGCAGCGGATGGGCACAAACTCATCTTCACGCCGCACTACCACCGCGGCGGGCATACCCCGGTCAGAGACTTTCTGCACAAGATTTACAGACCATTCGGCAGCAAAATCTTTGACAGGGCAGATAAGGTGGTGTGCGTCTCAGAATATGAACAGAGACTGGTCATGTCAGACTTTGATATGCCAGAATGGAAGATCGAGAAGATACCAAACGGCTTGAACCTTGCAGAGTTTGCAAACCTGAAACCGGAGCGCAACGGCAGGACACTGCTATATGTCGGACGGCTGGAAGAGTACAAAGGTGTTCAGTATATAATCAGTGCTCTTCCACGATTAGAGGGTTTCAAACTTGAGATTATCGGGAAAGGACCTTACGAGAACGATCTTCGCAAACTGGCTGATGAACTCGGCGTTTCAGAGCGCATCAACTGGCAGAGCGGTGTAACAAGAGAGGAACTGCTGCAACACTATGCATCAGCAGACGTGTTCCTGATGCTCTCGACACATGAGGCGTACGGTATTACTGTGGCGGAAGCGCTTGCAGCGAGGGTGCCATGCGTGGTGGCAAGAGGGAGCGCGCTTACCGAGTTTGTGGATGGAACACGGTGCATCGGAATCGAAACACCCATCACAGTGGATAAACTGGTCGAAGCGATACAGCGACTGAATGGAGTTGGATGGAATATCAAGAACCTCCCGATCTCTATCTCTGACTGGGACGACATTACGGATCGATTAATAGACGTGTATGAGGGAGTGTAAAGTGTAAACGGTCATGATATTTTATAACAGATAAGTTACTAACAAATAAGTTACTGACCATGGAATTTACATTACAGCCAGTAAAAGGCAG
>PIXW01000113.1 GCA_003601535.1 ANME-2 cluster archaeon | reverse complement strand
CCGCCCTCGGCAACGGCTTTCTTGATGCCCCGGTGCCCTTTTCGTGGCGGATGCAATCTGAACACTGGCTTTAATTTCGGGATGTCAGAGAGTTTCGCATCACCATCACAAACCTTCTTTGCAAAATCAGGTATGATAGCAAGTCCACATTCATCCATATATTCCTGTGTAAGCCTTTTCCCACCGTCAAGACGCCCTCGCAGGCGAAGAAGATCTGCAAGCGTGTCCGCATCCACGATTCCATAAGCAATGTAATCCTTAGCCTTCTGGATCATTCCCTCATAATGAGGATTCTCATCAAGGATTACACAGTGATTGATGCGATGTAGTCGCAGCATCCGGAGCGTGTTTTTTATCTCAGGGCGTACCTGAACATCTCCACGAAGCCGTACAACAGCGTACATCATCTGCCTCCCGAGCGCATCATTGTGGTCTGTCTGAGTGCATCATACGTCGCCTTTGCAAAGTTGAGTGTGGTTCTGGTCGTGCCCCATGTCCGTGTCCAGACATCCTTGATGCCTGCCATCTCAAGAACCTTCTTTGCAGTCGCTCCCGATGCGATTCCAAGCCCTCTTGGTGCTGGTTTCAGTTCAATGCCAACGCTTCCGGATTTTCCATTGACCAGAAACGGCACCGAATGGGGATCGCTGCAGCCGCATTCCCATGATCCGCAGCCCCGTTTGATTCCGATCACATGCAGTTTCGCATTCGCAATCGACTTGCGTATCGCAGGTCCTGCCTGCCTGTCCTTGCCCTGTCCGAACCCGATGTAGCCATCCTTGTTCCCGACGATCGATACAGCCCTGAACTTGACCCTCCGCCCTGAGTCGGTCATCCGCTGCACCATATTCACATCCAGCACCTCTTCTGCGAGATCAGGAAGCAGGATCTCGATGATCTCCACCTCTCTTAATGGAAGCCCTGAGTCAAGAGCGGTGTCGATGTCTGTGATCTTACCTTCGCGAACAAGAGTACCGAGTTTGGTTCGCGGTATCCATTCTTCTTCCATTTATGCACCTCCGAACTCAGATACGATCCTGTCTTTCGTTGTCTCGAAGATCGATGGCAGGTCAACGTTCGTGTATGCTGCCACGGTCTCCCCACGAATCCGCTCATCAGATGGGAATACCACCGGATCGTGCGGAGTGTTCATGCCAGCATCGACCGCGCCGCGAAGCGCGGCATAAATTCTTGACCCAAAGGATGATGTATGCAGACCCGTATCGAGCACTCCCTCTGTAAATCCCTTACTTCTGGCACGGTATCCAAACAATAAGCCAGTAAGATACGCTGCAGTGGTATTTCCGGTTGATCCGGAATATCCATACTTCGCAAGTTCGATCGATGTAGCAGATGAGAGAATCCTGTCACCCTTATCTCCAGGAATTGTGAGTTGTATTCTTATATGCCGTGCACTCCTGCGCACCACCATACGCGGCTTCTTTGATAGCAGCAGTCTGAGCCGCCTGTGATAATTTGTCCTGCCTTCTCTACGCCGTCTGAATGGTACCCGGTATCTCGGTCCGGTCGCCATTTATTGCGCCTCCGGTTTCATCATCATATCTGGGTCACTGTGGTCTGTAATCGCATAAAGGTTTCGTTATCATTATATGACATTGGTACATCTATATCACTGGAGTGATCATAATGCAGGTGAGTGGATTAATACTGACTGCGATAATGCTGGCAGTAGTCATGGTAAGCGCAGCAGGCGCAAATACGTACTACCATCCTGATGAAAAGAAAGACTGGCTGCTGAATTCTGTCGAAGAGGAGGAAGTGGAATGGGGTGACGTGATAGAGATACCTGCTGAAGATCCGAACACCACATACACCATCGAGGTGGCTGATTTCCATGTTCAGACAACTAGAATCGATCTTGATGCGATTGAACGTATAAAAGGTGATGATTATGAATGCGGGGACTGCAGTGATGACACGTATACTGATCAGATCGAGTACGGTGCAAAGACCGTTAGTCTCAGAATCTACAAGAATCAGACACTTATCGGGAGTTTCCCATTCAGAGCGAATGAATCGTTTGCACTCAAGGATGGCAGCATCCTCAGTACAAAAGCGAGTTCGTGGGATGAACATGGCATAGTATGGAACTATAAGAATGACTTATATGTCGCTGTCAGCAAGATCACATGCGATTTCGCAGATGATGACTGCTTCTGTACCGATCCGGAGAATGAGAGAGCCACCGTCAGATACATCGTCAGAAGACCGGCAGAGTTTGAGGCGGATGTAACGACGATCCTTCCAGGCGGCGAGGATGAGGAGATGAGTGAGTTCAGATCCAACTCACGATTCATCGCCGAGATCCAACTGACGAACAATGAGATGCGTGCATATCATGTGAGGGCAACGGTTTCTGTGAAGCCGACAGAGATGATCGATGGAGAATATCCGCCCGAATGCACGGTCGAGAAGATATATGTAGGAGAACATGATGCCGATGACAGATGGTGGATTGGCGACAATTTTCCGGTAAAACTACGGAGTGATGAGCGCAGTAACACCCCTCATGACTGGTTCGAGGGGGATGCAGATATGGTGATGGGCACTGGTCCGAAGAAAAACGGTATCGATACGCTCTACGAGATGGGTTGCGATGATATTACCTACACTGTATATTTCAAGACCCCGTCCATCCCGAAACGGACAGAATATGCGATATGGGTCAATCTCACCTATGAGGATATGAAAGGAAATCCATATCAGTTCACAGACAACGAAACAACAATCGAGATTCTACCAGTGATCGAGGTAAAGAAAGCGATCGGAACAGAGGACTATGCGGTCGCTTCTGAGGAGGCAGCAGAGGCATACACGAGCGATGTTACTTATGTGTTATATGCGGATTACGAGCCTTACGTCTTCTTAACAGTCAGGAACTGGGGCAATTACAGCATTCCATCGCTTCGTCTCGTTGATGTTCCTGATGATGCATGGCACAGACCCGCCACAATCGATCCGAATCGATGGAGCTGCGCACTTCCTTCTGAGATGGTGAGAGTTCCGGATATGGAATCGGATCGATGGAGATGGAATTTTTCGCTTGGACCTGGCGAGATAATGAGATGCGCATATCCTGTGAGTCTGCTGAAGCCTGGAACGTATAAGCTCGGGGTTGCGGCGGTCAACTGGACAGAAGATGGGCACAATTACAGTGTGGTCTCATATCCACAATCGGTCGAGATACACGGTCCGTACATAGAGGTATCAAAAAAAGCCGATCCAGCTTCCATAAATCAAAATAACACCACAAGGATCGTGGTTGACGTGAAGAACACGGGAGACCGACCCACATCTGTTACGATCCTCGATCAGATCCCCATGGAATCCGTACTGATCAGACCGCCAGTTGCGCGCGGTATTGTAATCGATGAAGAGAACGGCACGTTCTTTTTGAGAAGAGTGCTGAAAGCCGGTGCAGATGAGACGTTCGAATACACGGTTGATCCGAACCGTACCGTGATGCTGCCCCCTGCAGTGGTCAGGTTCGTTGATCTCACACGGTATGAGGGTATCAGTGTCTCAGCGATGCCGGTACTGACAGTGGAAGGGACAAAACCCATCGGTGCCGCCGCTGCAAAGGTTCAATCCGAATCTAAGGAGGCACCAGAAGCAGGAATAGCATCTGCTGAGACCGCGGAAACCGTGAAAACACCTGTACGAAAGGAACCTGG
>PIXW01000010.1 GCA_003601535.1 ANME-2 cluster archaeon | reverse complement strand
TTGGTGAATTCGACCTGGTTTATTCCACTCTTGCGATGCATCACTGGAAAGATCCGGAAAAAGTCATCAGCAATCTTTTGAAGGTTGTTGGGGATGGAGGGGTGTTATTTATACACGATCTGAGAAGAGTCTGGTGGTTGTATTATTTACCATTGCATAATAGCGGATTTATTGATTCGATCAGGGCTGCGTATATGCCAGATGAGATCAAGACTATTTTTCAGAGATTGGGCATAAACCGATGTGAGATCAAGAGAAGATTTCCATATTTTATGCAATCGATAATTGTGAGGAAATGAAGGTATGTATCTGTGCCTGACAGCGTGTTTGCAGATCCCGCAAACATGGTGGGGCGCCCGGGTGAGATCCGCCGGTCTGAAAAGAAACACAAAACAAGGAGGCGTCAGCGATGGAATCGAGTTGTGAGTCCTGTAAATTGCGGAATTACGCGGAAAGAAAGCCGGGTTCACTGATCAGCAAGCTCTGGCGATGGCATACAAAGTGGTGTCCCGGCTGGAAGGCGTATCAGGAAGAACTGGCTAAATGCGGGGAAGAGTCGGAGGGCTTTTGAGTCTGTGACTTTCGCAGCCAGGATGCAAGTGTGTTCATCTCTTTCATATAGATTCTCTCCTGCTTGGTTTGACTCATTGTTACAATTGCGATATCTTGTCCAACGTTCTGATCGATTGAGATATAAAACATGCCTGTCAACTCCGTACTATGAAGCGCGTGCTCTGGTGGCTGATTGCCGGCACAAAAGGTGGAGTGAACCGTGCCAGGATGATCAAAGCGCTGAATGATCGTCCGTACAATGCCAATCAGTTATCAGAGGTGCTGGGGTTGGACTATAAGACGATAAGACACCATCTCAAGGTTCTTTCCGAGAATAACGTGGTCACATCTACAGGAGATGGTTATGGTACGATGTACTTTCTCTCCCAGACTATGGAAGAGAATTACACGCTCTTTGAAGAGATTTGGGAGAAAATTGGGAATAAATTCAAGTGAAGAGGTGATAATATGCAACTATCTATATACGATCCGGTATTTATAATGAACGTCAAAACGGTCATAACCACGGCAAATGTGGTGCTGCTGGTTTTGTTGCTTGCTATTTATATCCGGAGTTACGCACGGATCAAATCGAAGTTCACACTGGGTTTGATGATATTTGCGTTTCTTTTGCTTTTGCAGGCAGTCACATCAACGCCGTGCATGCATGCTGCTACATGTGGGCGCCGGATGTGCGTCATCGGACCGCTTGACGTGTTACCAGACATACTCGAATTTATGGCGCTCCTGGTTTTGATGCACCTCAGTTCGGAGTGAATTTGGGTATGATTCTGGTGAGATTTGGATATAATTCTGGAATAATTATATATGTCAAACCCACTGATTGAGTATTGCCCAAATGGGCTAAACTCGAACAAGGTGAAAACAAAATGAAGACAGGAACAATGACTGGAATCCTGATCGTTGCACTGGTCGCGCTCTCCATCGGAGTTGTTGCTGCCCAGTACGGTCAGGGCGGCGGCGCTGACGGCGCCCGATACGTGGATGCCGACGGCGATGGAATATGTGACAACATCGGCACGTGCCCAGGATTCGTGGACGCTGATGGTGACGGTGTCTGCGACAATCTCGGCGGCTGCGGACGCGGACGCGGTGGATGCGGATGCGGATGCGGCGGCATGAACTTTGTCGATAGCGATGGTGATGGCGTCTGTGACCATCTCGGCACCAACGGCAGAGACTCTGACGGCGACGGCATCCCGAACGGACAGGACGACGATTATGCGCCGCCGCAAGACGGAAGCGGACAGGGCAAAGGACGTAATCGATAAGTCTGTGCTGTGTGCGCGGAACGGTCGCGCACTCTTTTTATCGTGTGAAGCATTATAACGAAGACAGGGATTTAGAATTTCGACGGTGTCTGGGTCTGGTGCAACATCTGCATCCGGTCTGGTTGACAAAATTGTTCTGTTTACCCCGCGCTCGTGGTTAGCTGGATTCTTCTGTGATGAGCAGGATTTTTCTGGGAAACGCGCTGGAATCTGGTCGTTTTGTTGGTGGATGGTGCGTCTTTGTGCTAGTTGAGTGGATTCGAGATAGTTTCGATGGATGTTCGCGAGGCGATTGTGGGTGGATGGTGGCATGGCTGGGAATTGTGTTCGGAACTCGATAGTTTCGGAAGTACTGGAAATAGCGATACTCTTATCACCCCCTCTGTACATTTCGCACACAGCATCTCCTCTATGAGTTGCAAAAACCTGCCGGGAGGTATGAATATGAATGGATATACAGGAAAGATTCTGGTGGTAGATATGAACACCAGAAAACTTACTGACCGATATATCGACGAAAAAACTGCACGCAAGTTCCTTGGAGGCAAAGGACTCGCGTTAAAGATTCTGTATGACGATTTCAAGCCTGATGTCGATCCGCTTGGACCGGACAACATCATCGTCTTTGCAACAGGACCTGCAACAGGCACCAGTTTTCCAACTGGTGGTAGGTACCATGTGATGGCAATGAAGTCCCCGCTTACAGGCAGCATCGGAAGCTCAAACTCTGGCGGGAGATGGGGTCCCCTCCTCAAAGCTTCCGGATATGACGCGATTGTCATCAGTGGCGCATCAGATACGCCGGTGTATCTCAAAATCGTTGACGGTTCGGCTGAGCTTGTGGATGCGACCGAACTCTGGGGCAAGACCACATTTCAAACGACTGACGAGATCACGGCAGAGATCGGACATAATGCATCGGTCGCATGTATCGGACCTGCTGGCGAGAAGATGGTCCCGATCTCATGCATCATCAATGAGAACTACCGGGCAGCGGGAAGAACCGGTATGGGCGCTGTCATGGGCAGCAAGAAACTGAAGGCGATCGCGGTATACGGCACTGAGAAGGTGGCGATTGCAAGACCTGATGAGATGAAGGAACAGGTGAAAGCGGCGATGCATAAGATACGGGAGAACCCTGTTATCGGCACTGACGGCGGGCTTCCGGCTTATGGGACTGCGGTGCTCGTCAATGCCATCAATGGACACGGCGCGTATCCTGTGCGGAACTTCCAGACAGGATATTTCCCTGATGCCAGTAAACAGAGCGGTGAGGTGCTCGCTGAGAAATATCTAACCGGAAAGAAAGCCTGCTGGGGATGTCCGATCGGCTGTGGAAGGTCTACCGCAGTTCCGGATGGTGTATTCAGCGTGACCAGAGGAGAAGGACCCGAATACGAGACGATATTTGCATTCGGATCGGACTGTGGAATAACAGAACTCGATGCGATCACGAAGGCGAACCATCTCTGCAATGAACTCGGTCTCGATACCATCTCAACAGGCACAACCATCGCATGTGCCATGGAACTAATCGAGAGGGAAAGGATACCTGAATCGAAACTGCACGGTCTCAATCTGCGGTTCGGGAACGCCGGTGCAATGGTGGAAGCGGTATGGATGACTGCATACCGTGCAGGGATCGGCGATGATCTGGCTCTCGGCTCTCTGAAACTGTCAGAGAAATACGGCATGCCTGAACTTTCGATGAGTGTGAAGGGTCTCGAAATTCCTGCTTATGACCCGCGCGCTGTGCAGGGAATCGGACTCAACTATGCGACTGCCAACCGCGGCGGCTGTCATGTGAGCGGTTACACGATATCGCCTGAGATCGCCGGGCTTCCTGAGAAGATAGACCCGCACACAACAGAAGGAAAAGCGCAGTGGGTCAAGACATTCCAGGACTTCACATCGGTTGTCAATTCATCCGTGGTATGTCTCTTCAACACGTTTGCACTCGGATTACCTGACTACGCCGGCATGCTTTCGTGCATCACCGGATGGGACATGGATGATCAGGAACTGCTGATGATAGGCGAGCGGGCAACCAACCTTGAGCGGCTGATGATCAACCAGTATGGCTTCGACGAGAAGGATGATATGCTGCCGAAGAGACTGGTGAGCGAGCCGATTCCAGATGGACCCTCAAAAGGTCGCGTATCGCATCTGGATGAGATGCTCCCTGAATACTACGAGCTTCGTGGATGGGAGCATGGTAAGCCGGGACCTGCGAAACTGAAAGAACTTGGACTGGCGTAGCCTCTGGTCTCTGCGCAACATTGCATACATAAGTAAACCAGAACTTTCAGTGCCGCATTAAGATATCTGCTGCAACTTCTTCCTTCACGCCTGCCCTCTCGACTCCCTGCAGACGATGCCTGTCGCGATCAGGTGCGCAACCCGAAGTGGCTCAGGGATGTGGCTGTGGGTCGTTGACATCCGCACGATAGAAGCAGCATCCGTAACCTCGATTCCACAGCACTGTATGTATATCAGATTGCCATGTACATCGATCTCTGTGATCCTGCCGGCGTTCTCGATGGCACGCCAGCGTAAATCGAAATTCGGAAGATGTTGCAGCGCCTGTCTGATCCTCCCCGTATCTGGCTCTGCACGCATCACAACGATCACCGGAAGATTCGTTCTTCGGTGCAGCTCTGATATATCAACCACATTGAACCCGCCGTACGTAACGCCATCGAGCATGATCGCGCGGATCTGTGGGTAGTGTTTGGTTGCGATCACCATCTCTGATATCACATCGGTCGCATCCAGCCCATCCTTTGTGATCTCGGATCTGAGCACACCATCCAGCCATTCCCCGCCCCGAAAGATCACTCCAACGATCATGACCTGCGCTCTTATAATCGCTGAATCGTCGATCGCGAGGATTCGAATCTCTGGTTTGATGTGCACGGCTAATATTTCACCTTCTCCACGACTCTGATATCCGAGATCGCTGTAGCGGGGTAATTCCCGCTCTCGTCCTTCTCCGCCGACTTGACCATGTCCCATATCGTCAGAAGCGCAACGCTCACCCCACATAGCGCCTCCATCTCAACGCCGGTGCGGCTGACAGATTTCACCTCAACTACCGCCTGAATGGCATGATCCATCATCTCAAAATCGACATCGATACTCGCAACCGGAATCTGGTGACACATCGGAATGATGGAAGAAGTCTCTTTGACAGCAAGAATTGCAGCAACCCTTGCTGTTGCAAGCACGTTTCCTTTCTCGACACTGCCTGCATTTATTGCTGCGATGGTGCCCTCACTGAGATTAATTCTCCCGGTTGCAGTAGCCCGCCGCCTGATCACGTCTTTTTCGCTGATATCCACCATCGATGCGCGATCGTCTGTGATGTGAGTGAATGTTGTACCGTTCATGACCAGTAAGATCTGTTTTTATTCCATACACACAAGATCGTCTTTTTCAGGGATTGTGATCGATCTGACACCAGTTTGTGAATGCGCATGGCATATCGCGGCAGCAAGCGCATCAGCAGCATCGTCAGGAATTTTCTCATCGATTCCGAGCAGCATTCCAACCATCTTCTGCACCTGCTTCTTATCTGCTTTTCCTGATCCTGTGACCACCTGTTTGATCTGATTCGGTGTGTACTCAAAGACGTCGAGGTCATATTCGGATGCAGCAAGCAGAATAACTCCCCGTGCATGACTAACCTCGATTGCGGATGTCACATTCCTGGAGAAGAACAGCTTTTCGATGGCGAGTTCATCCGGCTGGTACAGCTCCAGAATCTCCTCTATTCTGTGGAAGATCGTCTGCAGTCGGGTCTGGATCAGCACATCTGGAGGCGTCCTGATCACACCATATTTGATGCATCTGAGATCATCGATGATACCAAAGCCGGTGGTTGCAAGTCCGGGATCGATTCCGATGATCATATTTCCAGCTATCAGAGCTTTACAGGACTGATTGACTCACCCACTCAACCGCTCCACCACATCGTCGATGTGCGTCATGTAATCCCGCAGATTCTGCTCGATCCGGTTCAGTTCATCGGTTGACAGACTCACGTCATCACCAAACTG
This sequence comes from ANME-2 cluster archaeon, assembly GCA_003601535.1. GTDB lineage: Archaea > Halobacteriota > Methanosarcinia > Methanosarcinales > Methanogasteraceae > Methanogaster_B. The sequence goes on along the minus strand of PIXW01000010.1, from coordinate 12,513 downwards.
CGCAAGCGAGATCTCGCCATTCGTTGCGTTCAGTTCAAGCAGTTCCTTGAACATCAGGTATTTTTCAAAGGATTCCGGAACCAGTTTATTGAGTTTGAACCCTCCGAGCAATAAAAGCACATCAAATGTTTCTATATCCTCTTCTACAAACGTCACAGTAGAATACCGCAATTTTCCGATGATGTTTCCATCTATCCATCCCCTGAATGTGTGATCAAGCATTCGCTGCTCGAACTGTCCGCGATTGAAGTGGCGCTTTGGCACGCGCACGATCAGCCAGACCATCGTCGCAGTGGCAGGATCTATCGGGAAGAACGCGTTCTCGACTGCATCATCGAGTGCCGATTCGAGGCTGATCAGGTCGACATCGTTGCCTGTAGACATGCATGGTGTGACATGGTACACACCGATATGCGATGGGAAGACGATGTAATCATTGACATCGATCACCCGGTTTGTATTCTTTCTTCCAGGCGCCATCATCAGATCAATCGCCTGCGCAATCAGTTTGTTGATCTCGAAGTAATAATTGGATTCGCCCTCATCGAGTTCGATCCTCTTTCCGAGGGTTGTGTTATCGACAAGCAACACCATGTCGGCATTCTGATGGCTATCCTCACCGTATTTGAGCAATCGAGATAATCCGCAGATCGCGTTGAAATGGCGGTGATCAGCCTCGATCACATCAGGCCATACACAGAGCGCAAAATGCTTGTGTCCGGAAGCGGTTCTTCCGGATCCGTGTTTCATCTGGTTGATCAGGTATGGAATGCTGCCGTTACCGGTTCCTCCACCAAGCGTCATAATATCAAACATCGCATCGCCGCTTGTTAGTCCGAGACTCTCGACCCGTCTTCTGATGATCTCATCGAAATCGATCCTCGCCTCATTCTCCCCAACCTTCCAGAAATTGCCTGTTCCAGTACTCTGCCTGCCAAACAGCTGCACACGCTCTCTTCGGATCGTTTCAAGTATCTTTACCTCTTTACTTCCAAGATGCTCTGCAATCTCATCGAGTACCTTCTTTAAATCCGCTCTTGCGCTGTTGAGCAGCAGGATCCTATCTGATATTGCCTCATTTCGCATGCTTGCAAAGTACAGGGCAGCAATCCTGCCCGCCCCCTCGCCTGATGCGATCAAACTCCATTTCGTGTAATCGTCTGAACTCGCTGGTGCTGACATCATCCAGATATCTACCTTGAGGGTACTTGAATATATGGAATGAAGCGCAACAAGGTTTAAGTAGATTGTCATGATTCATCATCTAACTCCAGGAGGCATGTAATGGCAGACGAATTTCCATTCGAGTTATCCCCGATGTTTGAAGGGGAACGGATCAGAAAAGACGACATGTATATCGAACTGGCAGGACCAAAGAGCAAAGGCTTTGAGTTGGTTCACGCGGCAGAGATGGACGAGGTGGAGGATGGGGGGTTCACCCTGATCGGTTCAGACCTCTCCGAGATGAAAGAGGGCGAAACATATCCTCTTGCGATGATCTATAAGATCGCTGGTGAGGCAGTGGAACCGGACCTTGAGGCGATCGTTGAGCGTCGAAATCATGATTTTCAGAATTATATCAACGGTCTCATGCATCTGAATCAACGATACGATATCTGGCTCCGTATCAGCAAGGATGCGATCAAGAAAGGTCTAAATTCCTTTGAACCGATCGCAAAAGCGACCATGATGCTTTTTAAGAATGAGATGCCGTTTATTGAGAAGATGGAGGCGCTGTATGTCACAGACCCGGAAGAGATCGATAGACGATTGATAGAGGTGAAGGAGATTTATGAGGCGAGGGATGCAAGAACGCGCAATCTGCATGACGAGGATGTGGATATATTCTACGGATGCACACTCTGTCAGTCGTTTGCCCCGACCAATGTCTGTGTTGTGTCCCCTGACAGGATATCGCTCTGTGGCGCGATCAACTGGTTCGATGGAAGAGCTGCAGCAAAGGTCGACCCTGAGGGTCCGCAGTTTGCAATCGAGAAAGGAGAATGTATCGATCCAGTAGGCGGTGAATATACAGGGGTCAACGAGGCTGCGGTATCGCTTTCGCAGGGCGAGTACTCCCGGATCAAACTACACTCGTTCTTTGATGCACCTCATACATCATGCGGCTGCTTTGAGGTCGTTGGTTTTTACATTCCCGAACTCGATGTCATCGGATGGGTGGATCGGGATTACGCAAATCCCGCTCCGAACGGACTTACGTTTGCAAACATGGCTGGACAGACCGGCGGCGGCAAACAGGTTGTTGGTTTTCTCGGAATCGGAATCAACTATTTCAGGTCTCCGAAGTTCATTCAAGCGGATGGCGGCTGGAACAGGGTTGGCTGGATGCCAAAACACCTGAAAGACCGGGTGATCGATGACATTCCTGTGGATATCGTGGATGCGGTCGCAACCGAAGAGGACGCATCCGATCTTGACTCATTGAAAGCATTTTTGATCGAGAAGAATCATCCGATCGTTGCGAAGTGGAAGGAGACGGAAGAGAAGGCAGAAAAAAAGAAGGAGGAAGAAAAACCTGCTGTTCCTGCTATGGCTGTGCCGGAAGCAGTGCCGACAGCCGGTATACCGGTTGCAGGTATGGCTATGCCATCTGGTGCAGGAGGCGGGATCAGGATAGTTCTGAAGAATGCTAAGATCAGTATCGACCAGGTGATTGTAAAACGAGAAGAGGAATGATATCCCTTGATCACTCCTTCTTCTGGTTGTTCTTAAACATCAAAAGTCAGTCATCACCCTGAACTGATCGATCTCCTCTTTTGCAAGCCCTTCTATAAACATCTCGGCTGCCTGCCTGACATCCTTCGCATTCGTGATCGCACGCCCAACCACGAGAATGTCTGCTCCGGCATCCATTGCATCGCGCATGGTATCAGCCCTGATGCCGCCAGCGACCGCCACCAGTATTCGGTCCGAGAGTGCCTTTATTGCTGGAATACTGCCCCACTGGTATTCGGTCTTCTCGGCATCGATTGCACGGTGCAGTTCGACAACATCAGGAAGAGCATCGAGCTTCTGCAGCACCGGAACAGGATCTGGAAGATTCAGTGTATCAATCACCGCGTATATCCCTGTTTTGTGCGCCTCTTCGATCGCTTTATCGATCGTCTGGGTCGGCGCGAGCGCTGATATCACAACGGCATCAGCGGTTGCATCCGCAACCATACGAGCCTCAAGATTGCCAGTATCCAGTGTCTTCAGATCGGCAACGATGAATGCATTCGGCACGACCTCTCTCATCTTCCCGATCACCTCCACGCCGTACCGTTTGATCAGCGGGGTGCCAGCCTCAAGAATGAGGTGATCACTATCTGGCAGTGCTTTCAGGATCCGCAGCACCTGATCGATATCCGGATTATCGAGAGCGACCTGCAGATATGGCGGATCCCACAGACGGGAGATCTTGAAGCCCATGATCGCGTGCGTGCCACGATCCTTCTCGTCAAGAACCGTATCGATCTCTGGAAATCCGTCCATCGCACGTTTGAGCGCCAGTTTCGCTGCCCCGTAGTTATAACGATATATCCGGTTGTAATCCTTTGCGTCAGGGTGGATGAACACGCTCGCAACGATTACGAGATCCTCCACTTCCTCCCTCGGGATGATCCCATCCTGGGCAGCATCCGCAACAGCCTTCGCAACAGCAGCCTGCGCAGGACCGAAGATACGCGCTGCCTGCGCCATGTTTTTCACCGTGACCTTGGGAACGATCAGGCACGCGGGCTTTGTGAGCAGATTTGGACGGATGACCGAGAGCAGAGGTGTGTGTCCCTCTGATAACTGGGTCATCCCGGTCGCAAATGCCTGCCCAACCGGACCCTCTTTGTTCCCGATTATCAAATCAACGTGCGCAAGTTCCGGCTCCTCGCCGATCAGTGCTTCTCCGATTAGCATCAAATGATCTACCTCTTGCTTGCGTATTGGGTCGAGTGTTATATAATTACTTCGGTTCACGCGAGCCGATCCGGAATAACTCTCTGGTGTTTGCCTGGCAATTCGGAGATGGGGTCGTTGTTACCACAACTTTTAAGTAGTTAATAAACCTGTTGTTTAATTATGGAAACGTCTGAGGCTGTTGTAACATACGGAGCGCATGAAGTTGAGTGGATAACCATTTCCACAGACGAATACGAATCTATGAGAAGGACTATAGAGATTCTATCTGATAGAGACCTTATGGAACAGATCGAAGAAGGAAAAAAAGACGGTGCTAAAGTTATGGATTTCGAGGAACTTGCGAGTGAACTTGGAATTTAAAATTCGTCTTTGTGTTTAATAGCCTCAATTGTAACCGTTTTCTCATTGTAATCTATCGTATAGATGATTCTGAATTTATTTTCGAAATATAACTCCCAGTAACCATGGAGATGACCTCGCAAAGGTTTACCATGTATGTCCGGATTTTCTTTTAATTTTCTAATTTTAGCAGCAAAACGTCTCTGAATTTCTTTATTGTACTTTCGCAATCTTTTCTCTGCAGATTCTTTGATTTCGATGGTGAAAGAACTCATTTTATTCCTCCATGACCAATATGTCTATTTGTTTCTTAAGTCTCTCAGCCTCTTTTTCGGATAAATTGCCTGGTACCATCAATTTTGCATTTCTTCCTTCGGACAAAATTAGATTAACCGTCTGGATCTTCGGACCCCCAATCGATAAATCTTCTTCTTTTGTAACCAATGATTTTTGTTCTTCGGTTTGTTGTGGAAAGTTATAAGTTTCATCGGCTCTTGCGATGGTACCCTCTTCATTCAAATGAATAATAAGTTCGCCATCTTTTTCTTTTGCCAAATGTGCAAACTTCAACGAAGATATAAAATTCTTGGCAAGAACGTCTTTTCCAGTTGCCGATACTTTAAATTCGCGATGTACTATATTTGAAAGTATCGACTCATCTGGTACGCGCGCGTCTTTGAATCGATCAAATAGATCAGAATATATCTTGCAGGAGAAAAACGCATTTTGTATGGAACGAATTTTTTCTTCGTTTGAAATAGGCATATAAATGCCTTTTGCAAGTTCGGTATTTGTAATGATATCTTTTTCTTGTACAATCAATCCATAATATTTTGCGGAGTTTACGTGATGCCTGATCGTTGAAGGTGAGTAGTTCATCGCTTGAGCAAGAGTGGTCAAATCAAGTTTCCCGCCACCCATTTTATAAACAATAGTTATTACTTTAACAGCATCATCTAGATCAAACATTGGATACCTAATTCCACTGGAGGGAATCCTTCTTTTATTTCCATTTATCGATGTAGTTTCATTCATAGTATTACATGAATTACTCTGACTTATAAATGTTTCGATTAAGTATGCATAATGGTTACATAACTAATACAAAATTCGAAAATCAGCTACGAATGCATTTAAGATTAATTCTCAATGGTCGTATGTTTAAATACAAAGCATGTATATAGCTGTATAACCAATCTCTGCTTAAGGTTATATCATTGTATGATGACTGCGATAGAATATCAACATCTGTGAACCACCAATCTTGGAGAAAACATTAAAAACGCATTGCCATCCAATGGATAATTCGATGGATAGATATGAATTGATCACACGGAACACGCAGGAGATCGTGACCATCGAGGATCTGAATGAACTGCTGGCATCAGAGAAGACGCCGACCGCTTATGCAGGATACGAGCCGAGCGGGAAGATACACCTTGGTCATGTTCTGACCGTGAACAAACTTATTGATCTCCAGAACGCCGGATTTGAGATAACCGTGCTGCTCGCGGATTTACATGCATATCTGAATGAGAAAGGGACACTTGAAGAGGTGAGGGAACTTGCAGAGTACAACAAACGATGTTTCATTGCGCTTGGGCTGGACAAAGCAAAGTTCGTCTTCGGATCTGATTTTCAATTGAATCATGATTATACCATGAATGTGCTCAGAGTGGCACAGCATACGACCCTGAACCGTGCAAGGCGCAGCATGAGCGAGATTGCCAGAAATACAGAGCATCCGATGGTGTCCCAGATGATCTATCCGATCATGCAGGCTGTTGATATCATGTCTCTCGGAATCGATGCTGCGGTAGGGGGAATCGACCAGCGCAAGATTCACATGTTGGCACGCGAAGAACTGTCAACGATCGGATATCGCGCACCGGTATGCATACACACCCCAATCCTTCTCGGTCTGGATGGCGAGAAGATGTCTTCGTCAAAGGATAACTATATCTCGGTGGATGATGATGAGAAAACGGTCGGGAAGAAGATTGGCAAGGCGTTCTGCCCGAAAGGAGTGGCGGATGAGAATCCTGTGATCGAACTGTTCAGATATCACATCTTTCCGAGATTTTCCGAAATTGAGGTCAAGCGACCACAGAAGTTCGGTGGCGATCTCTGCTACGGCACATACACGGAACTTGCAGAGGATTTCGCGAAAGAAAAACTGCACCCAATGGATCTAAAGAAGGCAGCATCCGAATATATCAATCTATTACTTGATCCGGTAAGAGAGATGCTGTAACTATGCGCAAAGGGGTGTATCAGTACAATGGGCGGCTTGCGACTCGCGGTCCGGATGGGGAGTTGTGTACATGGGATTCGCATCACAGCAAACTCGCCGCGCTGATTGCGAAAGGATTCACGCCACCGATCACAGAATCCTCCTTGATACTGTATCTCGGCGCGGCGGCTGGCAGCACTGCGAGCCACATATCAGATATCGCACACAAGGGACTCGTGTATGCACTCGATTTTTCGCCGAGAGTGATGAGGGATCTAATTTCGGTATGCGAATCACGTCCGAATATGATACCGATCTTTGCGGATGCGAACCATCCTCTACGATATTCACACCTCGTTGATCGGGTGGATGTCATATATCAGGATATAGCGCAGCGTAATCAGGCAGAGATTGCTCTGAAGAATGTAAGATACTTCTTAAAGGAGGAAGGTTACCTGATTCTCATGATCAAGGCGCGGAGCATCGATTCAACCGCAGACACCAGAGAGATCTTCAGAAGAGAGGTTGAAAAACTGCGTGAAGAGATTTCTGTACTGAAGACGATCAGACTTCCGGGATACAGGGATCATCTTGCTGTGATCGCGAGAAAGTGATGGCATGCGAAAAGGTTATATGTGGTGAGTGTCCAGTGGTAGTTGATCAATTGATTTATCGATGCGATTTATGGAACTTGTGTATTCTGGTTCTGTGTGCGCTTTTCTAAGTTGGTTGGTTTAAACTAAGAAGGAGGAAAAAAATTGTTTGAAAGAGAAACATACGATGCACCTGTTTCCGAAGGCACAACCTATGATGTTGCTATAGAAGACATTGCCAGAGAAGGAGATGGGATAGCACGCGTACAGGGTTTTGTGGTTTTTGTGCCCGACACAAAAATCGGAGACAATGTCAAGATTAAGGTTGACAAAGTCATGAGACGGTTTGCAATCGCATCTGTAACAGAGCGAATTCTAAATCGTTAAGTTTTTGACGTTTGGTTCCGGTGTGCATCCTTCTGTTGAATCGAGATGGTTCGATAACACGAGATTATGCAAACACCGGAACAATTTTTTTTGCAGCAGCAGGCGCTGTGGTCGCACTTTGGATGACTGTGCAAAGCGCGAATGTGGATGTTGAACCGATACGGCAGGATAGCATCAGCGGACGCATTCATGATCCTGCAGACCGTGATCCGTTAGATGCAGGGAAATATTAAAATACAATACCATCCACCATGTTATCGGTTGGGCCCGTAGCTTAGCCAGGTGGAGCGCACGGCTGATACACCTGCGGCATCATTGCTGCGTTGCAGAAACCGTGAGGTCCTGCGTTCGAATCGCAGCGGGCCCATTACCAGAAACGGATGGTTGTGCCGTGGTAGCTCAGCCTGGGAGAGCGCTGCGCTGAAGACGCAGTTGTCCCCGGTTCAAATCCGGGCCACGGCATCCGCGCGCCGATAGTGTAGTGGTTATCACCGGGCGTTGCCAACGCTCGAACTCGGGTTCGAATCCCGATCGGCGCATTCATGCGTAAAGCGCGCCTTTCTGCACAACCAGAGGATGTTCTGGCATTCACATCCTCACTTGATGCCGATCACTGGATATTTGAGGCAGATCTTAATGTAGATCGCGCACATGTCGTGATGCTGGCAGAAGAGGGCATTATCACGAATGAAATCTGTTCTCTCATACTATCCGCCCTCGATACGATACAAAATGGCGGTATCTCATCACTACCGCCAGAGGAGGATATCCATGCCGCGATCGAGTCAAAACTGATCGAGATGATCGGCGAGGATGCTGGCGGGCGCATGCATACCGGGCGCAGTCGAAACGATGAGGTTGCTACCTGCATCCGTGTACGGTTGCGCGATCTGTTGCTGACCATGATGCGCGAATTGATAGGCCTCAGAAAGATCCTGATCGTACATGCGAAGAAGCATACCAGAACACTGATGCCAGGATTCACGCATACCCAGCATGCCCAGCCGACCACGCTTGCGCATCATCTGCTTGCTCATGCAGGTGCGTTTGAGCGGGATTTTGATCGATTGAACGATGCATACAAACGCACGAATCTGAGTCCGCTGGGCGCTGCGGCATTTGCAGGCACAGGCTTTCCAGTTAACAGGACGCGAACCTGCGAGCTGCTCGGGTTCGATGGGTTGATCGAAAACTCGATGGATGCGGTCAGTGCACGCGATTTTCTGATCGAGTCAGTATCTGCGTTTGCGAATCTCATGACCAATCTGAGCCGCATCGCAGCAGAACTCATTATGTGGTCATCGTCAGAGTTCGATTATATCACAATCGATGACCAGTATGCGTCCACATCATCGATCATGCCGCAGAAAAAAAATCCGGACGTCGCAGAACTGATAAGAGGAAAAACAGGCAGTGTGATCGCTGCCGTCACCGGCATATTAACCATCACAAAAGCACTTCCGCACAGTTACAACCGCGATCTGCAGGAGGCTACCCCTCATCTGTGGAGTGCTGTCTCAGATACGCTTGCAAGCGTTCGCATGACCGCAGGCATGATCGATACCATGAGTATACATGAAGAGAAGCTTGCACAAGAGGCAACTGCCGGATTTACCATGGCAACCGAACTTGCTGATACACTGGTGCGATCATGTGGAATCTCGTTTCGGACGGCGCATCAGATCGTTGGAACGCTCGCACGGATGAATGCGCGCCCATCGCTCTCTGCAATCGATGAGATCGGGCTGTCGATCACTGGCAGGCGGTTGAGTGATCTTGGTCTCGACGAGTCGGTGATATCAACAGCGCTCGATCCGATCTCAAGCATACGCATCCATGCCGGTGGCGGTCCCGCTCCCGATGATGTGACGCGGGTAATCGAGGTCTTTCTGATGAAGTTGCAGGATGATGCGATCTCTCTGGATAAACGATGTGAGCGCGTGGAAAAGGCGGCGCAGATGCTTGAGCAGGAAGTGGAGAAGTACCGGTAATCAGATGCCAGAGAATCCCAATCATTAAATACCACAGAACACTATTTTAGCATACAGGTGAACTTAATGGCGATTGGAATCGTAACTTATGGGGTGTACATACCGCGTTATCGAATCAAGGTCTCTGAGATAGCAAAGGTGTGGAACGCAGATGCAGAGAGCATTGCAGGCGGGCTTCGGGTGCAGGAGAAGTCGGTACCAGACATCGATGAAGATACCGTGACGATTGCAGTGGAATCTGCGAGAAATGCGATTGACAGGGGTGATATCGACCCCTCCCGCATCGGTGCAATATACACAGGATCAGAGAGCCATCCTTATGCTGTGAAACCCACGGGGACCATCGTGGCTGATGCCATCGGCGCGTCACCCCGTCTCACGGTCGCAGACTTCGAATTCGCATGTAAGGCTGGAACAGCAGGGATTCAGACCTGCATGGGTCTGGTTGAATCCGGTCGAATCGATCTCGGGCTCGCAATAGGCGCAGACGTTGCACAGGGCGCACCAGGGGATGCTCTTGAATATACTGCTGCTGCCGGAGGCGCTGCTTATGTAATCGGCAGGGATTCATTGATCGCTGATATCGAGGGCACATTTTCGTTCACCACAGACACACCTGATTTCTGGCGCAGGGAAGGCATGCCATACCCCAGACACGGGGGCAGATTCACAGGCGAGCCAGCGTATTTCAAGCATATCACATCGGCTGCGCGAGGGCTGATGGAAGAGCTCAATACCACACCAGCAGATTATGATTATGCTGTATTCCACCAGCCGAACGGAAAGTTCCCGCGGCGGGTAGCAGCGAGTCTCGGATTCACTCCTGAGCAGATTGAGCCAGGAATTATGGTGACCACGCTTGGGAATACGTATTCGGCATCGTGCATGATCGGACTTGCGGCAATCCTCGATGTTGCAACAGCAGGCGACCGGATATTTATGACATCGTTCGGATCAGGCGCAGGAAGCGATGCATTCAGTCTAAAGGTCACTGACCATCTGGATGATATCAGGGATGGTGCTCCGAGCGTTTCTGATCTGTTGAACGAGAAGAAGTACATCGATTATGCGACTTATGCGAAGCACAAAGGCAAGATACGGCTGTAGAGTATGGCATGAATCTCATTTGCTTCGATCTGGAAGGTCCATTATCTCCGCAGGACAACGCTTATGAGGTAACCTCGCTGGTCGACAACGGAGAGGTGATATTTGAGACGCTCAGTAGATACGATGATTTTCTGGCGCTTGCTGGTCGTGAGAACTATGAGCCAGGGGATACGCTCGCGTTAATCGTTCCGTTCCTGCTGATACATGGGATAACAGAGAAGGATATCACTGATGTCTCGTCACATGCGATGATCGTTGCCGGTGCAAAGGATCTGATTGCGAAATTGAAAGCGCATAACTGGGATGTGCATATCATCTCGACGAGTTATGAACAGCATGCCTGCCAGATCGGTGCATCGCTTGGTGTTCCCAGTGATCATATCGCATGTACGAGATTTGATCTTCCGGGATTGTATGGGAGACTCGCAGAAGACGATATCGCGTGCATACGCTGTATTGAAGAGGATATTCTTAATATCGATGACGAAAAAGAGATATTTAAAAAATTAGATAATTTTTACTTCAGGGAATTGAAGGAGACCGCACTTGGCGATATCTTCTCGCAGGTGCGGGTGATCGGAGGCAGACGTAAGGTTCAGGCATTAGAAGAGATTGCTGCCAGTCACAACATAGCGCTCAACGAGGTGATCGTTGTCGGGGATTCGATCACCGACTTTGCGATGCTCAGGCGTGTTAGGGATGCGGGCGGAATTGCGATCGTTTTTAATGGCAATGAGTATGCAGTCCCTTATGCGAATATAGCGCTCTGTGGAACCGATATCGGGATCTTATGGGAGTTTGCGCAGGCATGCACACGCGGGGACGATGTAATCGAACTGTCACGCATGATGGAACAGGAATACAGGGACGATCCGCGGATCGATTGTCTTGTTGATGCGGATGCGGATAAGATCGCAGCCGTCGTGGAAGTGCACAAGAGGTTCAGAAAACTGGTACGCGGCGAGGCTGCAAAACTGGGTTGAGTGAGATTGTTAGCGTCATCCATCGGTCTTCGGTTAAGGCACAACCACTCCTCCAGACATGGGCATTCCGATAACAGTGGGTGCTTTTTTGGTTATCAGCATATAGCCGATAGAAGCATATAAAATTTTATATTATTTTTTGTAGAGAATTTACATAGATGCACTGATTCCAGCGATAGAGAACAGAAATGTTCACGCAAGGGAGATCATCAAAATAACGACCAATAGAGATTTTGAGATATTTGAGCCGAGGTAACTACTCACCTGCACAGCCAGATGGCATAAACGGATCGCCACCAGGCGCATCCGGCAGTCGCATCGAGAACATGACGCCCGTTCTTCCGCGCTGTGGATATATACTCAGCAGAATACTACAGAACACATCAGCCCCTACAGCAGTCCGGAAGGTGCCTGGTATCTTCTGCCTCAGTTTCATCATGCGTACGTCCCGTTCAGCCTGGTTATTGTCAAACGGCACATCAAAGTCGTACATTAATGCCAGTACTTCCCGTTTGTGTCCCGCTAACCTGTCAAGCAGATTTTTGGGTGGAGATTGTTTGACTCTACCACGTTTCCCTGATTCTTTTGGAGATGGTGGGTTTAGTTCCAGTCCCTTCGCAATAATCTCATCATAACGCACTTCAAACTCCTTTATCTTCTCAGAATCAAGCTGATCCTTATACAGGCAAGCTCGATCCACCTCTTTCTTGTGTTTTATAATGTATTATTAAATTGTAGATAGATATGCTGTAATTTAAGGTGTGTGGTGGTTGAGTGCTGAGTATCGTGGGAGTTGTTCAACACAGCAGATTATGTAAAGATTTATAAATGTGAGCGTACGATAATACATCAATCATTCGAAGGATGTGCAGGAATGGACACAAAAGATATGATATATTCAGCGATGATGATTATATCAGCGTTTGTACTGACGTTCAGATGGCTCAGATATCTGGAAAATCAGG
>PIXW01000112.1 GCA_003601535.1 ANME-2 cluster archaeon | reverse complement strand
CATCTTTCCGCCGTGCAGCGATCGTTTCGCAAGTTCACCTGCACGCCTCCCGATTTCGTACGTATCGATCTCAAGGCTCCTCGAGATGTCAAATTCATAAGCAGTGGATATGCTCGCGCCATCCTTTACGATACACTCAATAACAGCAGTAATCGAAGTTCCCTTCTCGGTATGCTCGATTTCATTCGTGTTTAATATGTACTCTGTGAATGTCGAGGTTGTAAGACTGCCTGATGTTGGAGTCACGCCCATCGATGCAGCGCCGCGAATCATCTCAACGGCACGTTCGACACATTCGGACTGCTCGATCTCTGCAAGTCTGGAATCGAATACGCCATGAATCTGTGGATAGCGGTCACGGTGTGGCAGGCTGCGCCAGTCAGGATCCGGCTGGGATACGCGTGCTGATCTCACCGCAAGTTCAGAAGCCTCTTTGAGACTGGTTTTTTGATTGGTGCTCGAGAATCCGACAGCACCAGAAACGATGGCACGTATGCCGATGCCGCGTACAAACGACTCCCTGGCATACCCGATATGATCGAGTTTGATATTGATACTGATCGATCTGTCTGTGATGCAGTATGCTTCTGCTTCATCAGCACCAGCTCGGCGTGCATATTCGATCGCACGAGACGCCTCGGAGATCATTTTGGCTCAATCCTCGAAGCACCTGACCCGTTCATCAAATACGTCGAGGAGATATTTATTTGCACGTTCTACTGTTTCTAGATCGCCTCTGAGCACGATCAGATTCATGTCAAAATCCTCGCCCTCCTCAACCGATGTGGTGACGGTCTTGGTATGTGGCTCAAGATCGAATTCTGATATCAGTTCATATATCAGGGTTACCGGAGTGCCTGGCGGGATGACGAGATCATACAATCCCTCAATAGGCTTCTCTAAAGACTCCTCCTCCTCATTCAACAAATCATCGATTTGCAGCACCCTTTCACTCAAATTACATCACCATCATGCTATACGTTTTCCTGCATCCGATCCATACATCGCGTTGTATATCTCTTCAACGTGCATGACAACCGCAGCTATCATTGGCATCGCTTTGCTCCTGGCATGAACCCATGCCTTCACATCCTCGTACACCGGACCCTCTGTCATGATATCGACTTTGCCCTTGACCTGAAATGATCTCTTTGTCTCGCTGTCATAGCCAACGATCGAGATCTGTGGGTTCTCATTCAGGTTCGCTCTCGTCTTGTTGAAGAAATTATCCGCAATCTGGATGGTCTCATCATCCACGATCCTCAGGAATGTAACGAAGATCACGTTTGGCTTGCCATTTGAATCTGCGGTAGCAACCGGAACTGGTTTTTGTTTGTTTATAACTTCCTGTACCTCTGGCGGCATCTTGACCATATCAATCACCACCATCGATTCTGACCGCCGTGATATAAAGGTTTTGTGCCGAGATCACAGTACGATATTGATGTCCAGTTCCTCTGCGAGTTCCTTGTATCGGTTGCGAATCGTCACCTCAGTTACACCTGCGACCTCTGCGACCTCTCTCTGGGTTTTGCGCTGATCACACTGGATGGATGCGATATATATCGCAGCAGCTGCAACGCCAGTCGGACCGCGTCCACTGGTCAGTTCCCTCTCTGCCGCAGCCCGGATGATCGCAATGCCGCGCGCCTGTACATCCCCGCTCAGCCCAAGACCAGAGCAGAATCTCGGGATGTAATCGATTGGCGATGTTGGATGGAGCTTCAGACCGAGTTCTCGCGCAACGAATCGATAGGTTCTACCGATTTCTTTTCTGCTAACCCTTGAGACCGCACCGATCTCATCAAGCGTTCTCGGAACAGAACACTGACGGCATGACGCATACAATGCAGAAGCAGCCACTCCCTCGATGCTTCTTCCACGAATCAGATTCTGCTCAACCGCCTTCCGATATATCATAGCAGCAGTTTCCCTGACATTCTGGTGCAGTCCAAGCGCTGATGCCATCCGATCGAGTTCTGAAAGCGCAAATGCGAGGTTTCTCTCGGTTGCATTGCTAACACGAATCCTGCGCTGCCATTTTCTGAGTCGGTATAACTGAGCACGGTTCTTTGTGGAGATCGTCCGTCCATAAGAGTCCCGATTTCTCCAATCGATCATGGTGGAAAGCCCCTTGTCATGTATCGTATATGTCATCGGAGATCCGACTCTGGCTCGTCTTAACCGCTGATCACTGTCGAATGCTCTCCATTCTGGTCCCTGATCGATGATGTTCGTCTCGATGACCAGTCCGCATGACCCGCATACCAGTTCAGCACGCTCATAATCCCGCTCAAGGATGTGGCTGTGACACTCAGGACATTCAGTGATTTCACGCTCCTGCTGGCGCTCACGCTCTCTTCGCTGTCTGATTCGCTCCTTTATCCGTTCCGGACGTTCGATTACACGTTCAAGTTCTGCCATTTTTGCCCCTCATAATGTGTATAGTTTTTTATCAAGTGTATTCAATTCAGAATCGGTAAGATTTTTATAGATTTTAACAGAGATGTATGGGCGAGATACCGGTCCGAAAATCTCGCATATCGTTCCAATCCGTTTCATCGTATTGGTTACCACAACCGAGCCAATGGCTGGCGTCTGCTTACCATCTCTCACGATCAGCAGGTCTCCAAAACGGTGTTGAATTACGCCGAGCCGTTTCAATCGTGCACCTCACCGAAAGTAATATGTACTATGCCGGGATGAGTATATAAAGGTTTCGGTCAATGAGAACCAGAGTCAAAATCTGCGGAAATAAAACCATAGAGGACGTTAATCATGCCGTAGTCTATGGTGCTGATGCGGTTGGATTTATAACAGATGTTCCTGTCAAATCATCGAGAAAGATCGATTGCGAAACAGCAAAAGATCTGATCGAGCAGGTACCGGTCTTTGTGGATTCGGTGCTCGTCATCATGCCTGAGGATCTCGATTCAGCGATGACGCTGATAGCAGAGACGCAACCCACCTGCGTGCAGATCCACAACGATCTTCCGGATAACGAACTTGCAATCATATCAAAAACCTTTGAAGTTCGACTGATCAAAACGATCACAGTTCCTGAAGATGCATCGCATCGTATCGCTGATCACATTGTAAGTCGCATCGATTCCCTGACAGGAATCGCTGACGCGATACTTCTTGACACCAGCACTGGCGCCAGAAGCGGCGGGACCGGAAAGGTGCACGACTGGGGGATCAGTGCTGAGATTGTGCAGCGTTCAAAACTACCGGTCATCCTTGCAGGTGGGCTCACACCTGACAATGTCTATGATGCGGTACGAGAGGTTCATCCGTTCGCTGTGGATACGGCGTCCGGAGTTGAGACCGATGGGAAGAGAGATCATGATAAGGTGCGGCTGTTCATCACACGTTGCGGGGAGGCCGGGCGTTGACTAACATCGTTGCAGCGATTGCGAATGATCCACTGATAAGTGCGATTCATGCGGTCGATGAAGGCGCTGATATGATCGAGATCAGGATCGATCTGATGAATTATCCGGCTGACTCGCTTTCTTCGCTCTTCAGGGAGTTGAGCGATACCGTACAGGTTCCCATCATCGCAACCAACCGCATGCAAGCCGAAGGCGGTGGATTTACCGGATCTGAAAAGGAAAGGATCGAAATTCTGCTCTCTGTACTGGAGATGGTGGATGCTGTTGATATCGAACTGCGGGCTCGGGAAGAATACCGGGATAGGGTTGTTCGCCGTGCAAAAGAAGCGGAAAAAAGCGTCATCATCTCATACCATGATTTTTTAAGAACTCCAAACAGAGGAGCAATGCGAAAGATATTATCAGACTGCTTTGATGCCGGCTCTGATATCGCAAAACTTGCTGCGACTCCGCACTCATACAATGATGCACTGCGTCTGCTTGAACTTACACTGGATTACGCATCAGAATCTGTCTGCATCATCGGGATGGGTGGATATGGGGTGCATACGAGGGCGATTGCACCGCTGTATGGGTCAGCTCTTGCGTACGCATCGGTTGGATATCCGACAGCACCAGGACAACTTGGTATCAGGGAACTGAAAGGTATGCTGAAGATGCTGAGCCCGTCGGTATAACATGTTGCCACCGAAACACTCAAGAAATATACGCTAATACAACGTGATTATCATGCACTCAAACGGAAAGGTCTATCTGGTTGGTTCCGGTCCTGGTGACCCTGAACTGTTGACGATCAAAGCAAAACGTCTGATCGAAGAGGCAGATGTGATCGTGTACGATCAACTGCCAGGACCCGCGATACTCGAATCACTGCCAGAAAGCGCCAAACGAATCGATGTTGGTAAATATGCAGGCGATCACACGCTTTCGCAGGAAGAGATCAATCGATTGTTGATCGATCATGCATTGCAAGGAAAGATGGTGGTGCGTCTGAAGGGCGGCGACCCGTACCTCTT
>PIXW01000111.1 GCA_003601535.1 ANME-2 cluster archaeon | reverse complement strand
TTTGAGTTTGTGAAAACGCTTCCAAAGACGAGGAGCGGCAAGATCGTGCGAAGAATGCTGCGGGCAAAGGAACTCGGGCTTCCGATCGGGGATGTCTCGACGCTGGAGGAGTGAACCGGGCTTTTGCGTTTCTCTGATCTCTTTTTTTGAGCTGCTATCTTCTTCGCGGATGAACGAACCAGCTACCGGTGTGCAAAATAGGCGACAGTTCTTTTATTTTCCATATCGACGCTATCGATGCGCACAAATCCAAATCTTTCGAATTGAACGGTATTTCCCAGTTCAGAGGCGATACCGGTCTCGCCGATGCCGCTGTATGTCTGATCAGGCGCACGTACCACAACCTCGATGTGATCATCCGAAACCCAGTGGATGATCGGGTATCTGGGTCTGTCACCGGTAGCGCACCAGTCATGAGCAGTGCCGATACGCCTTGCTATCAGTGGTTCGGTATTCACAATCTCAATATCGTATAAATTCTTGAGCCTGCGTCTATCGCCTGCTTCAAGATCGCTGACATCCTGTCTGCACACGAAAACAGTGGAGCCAGCAGGAATCTCCCGTACATCGTTCCGGCCAGGATGGCACAGCGGTTTTGCAACCATCTCCACCGCATCCTCGATCGACACTGCAACCGGTTCCCAGACAAAGAAGTATCGATTCGCTACCGGATCGATGATCTTGCGGTTGATGGCATACAGATTTTCAAGACTGATGCTGATGTCGGTTTCAGCAATACCGAGATCGATCATGAACTTCCTGATCGCCTGCGCTGTGATGCCGCGCCTCCTGAATGCAAGAAGTGTCGGAACGCCTGGATCGTCCCATCCGGTGTACCTCCCATCCCGAATCTTCTCAGCAATCAGGCTCGTGCTGAATCGTCCGAACTCATGGATCTTCACCCTGCCCCAGTGCAGGGTTTGCGGGTACTGCCAGTTCAGATAATCGTAGATGTACCGCTGCCTGCGTTCGCTGTCGATCAAGTCCTTGCCACGTATGATATGGGTGATTCCGAGAAGATGATCCTGTACCGCTGATTCAAAATCGAGCATGGGCCATATTCTGAACCGATCACCGATCTCGGGGCGTGGGTGCGGGGTTTCAACGATTCTGAATGCCACCCAGTCGCGCAGCGCAGGATCTCTGTGCTTGATCTCGGTTTTGATGCGCAGTACCGCCTCACCTTCGCTGTATTCTCCATTGAGCATGCGCTCCCATCCTTCAAGATTCGCATCGATCCCGGAATCTCGATGGGGGCACGCTTTCCCCGCATCCCTGTATTGCTTGAATTCGCCTCTCTCGCAGAAGCAAACGTAAGCCTTGTTCAGAAGAATAAGTTTCTTCGCATATTCGTAATATGTCGGGAGATGATCGCTTGCGTACACCACCCGATCAGGAACAGCATCGAGATACTCGCAATCCTCAAGATACCATTGATACGCCTCAAGCATCGGCGGCTTTGTCTTCGGATCGGTGTCATCAAACCTGAGTATGAACTCACCATGATACCTGCGTGCGTACTCTGCATTCGCAACAATGCCACGCACGCTTCCGAGAGTGGCTGGTCCATTCGGATTCGGTGCAAAACGCAGCACAACATTCCCGTCGACTTCGAGATCTGGAAGTCCGGTGCCTGGTTCTTTTCGCTCGTGTAGCTCCTCGATCAGGTCCGGCGCAATCTCCAGAAGCCTCCGCTTCCATGATTCAACATCGCCTGTTAATCCGGATAAAACTTCACCCACCAGAGATGCAACCTCTTTTGCATTCTTTCTCAGATCAGGGCGCTCTCCAAGCACCTTGCCAAGCACTGCACCAGCTTGGGGCGCTTTTTTATATTTTACAGCATTTTGAAGAGCATATTTTTCGATTAATTCTCTTGTTTCATCGATTTCCATCAAATAGCCCGACCCGGATTCGAACCGAGGTACTGGGATCCAGAGTCCCAGATGATTGACCGCTACATCATCGGGCTGCGATTCAATATGAGGAGGTGGGCGATATAAATTCTTTGGTTCGACTACTGATAAATCCTGAACCGCAGCAGCGCAGCGACCCCGCCAAGCGCGCTCAACCGCTGCCCTGGCTCGAACTCGGAACTGAAGATGACGACCCTGCCCTGTGTATGCTCGACCCTCCGCAACAGAGCATCTGCCTCGATATCAGATTCTGCCTTCGCCTCCCTGAAGTCTCGCAGCGTCTCATCAACGATCAGAAGTGTCTCGATTGCACCGAGATCGAGTGCGTTTTTCACCGCGTTCCATCCGTAAGCGCATTTACCGTCGATGGCGATCTCACGCATCAGCGATTCCATCAGTTCGGTCTCCCTCCCGATCCTTGATTCATGCACGATTCGATCAACAGCACCACGCCGCAGCACCTCAAGAAATCCTGGCATACCTGTGGATACGGTATCCTCAAGTACCGCACGTGCAGCAATCTCTGGCTTTGAGGATCGCAGATACTCCATGAAATCTTCTTTTATGAATCCAGGTCCGGCAATGATGATCGCATGTTGGGTCTCCTGTTTCATCTGATCGAGCGCAGATGCTACCGAAAAAAAGAATTCATGCGTGAAATCGCCCCTCTCTTTTCCTGATGGCTGGGTGATCTGGGCTACCATATCCACCCCGAACTGGCGTACAAGCCCGATTGCGGCTTCTCCTGATTCGATTGTGACGATCGTTACGCGTGGGCGCCCCGATACAGCTACCGCCTCCTCGATCCGTTCGAGTTGATCGGATTTCCAGTCCTTTGTGATGCTGAGCATCGATCCGGTCTCGATATTGATGGTATGATGCTCACCGGTATCGATTCCTTCCCGGATGATGCCGTGTACCCTGAGTCGATTCGAGAAACGATGAAACTCGATGCCTGTGACCTCGATTGTGAGGCGGACCGACTTTTTCTCTGATGCTTCCGGGCGTATCTTGTCAGTCGCTCCTTCGATTCTCCTTTTTGTGAATGCTTCTACAAGATCCCCATTCTCGATTACGTATTTCAGATGCCACAGATCATCGAGTGATTCCGGAACAAGTTCGATTACACCGTGCTGTTTCTTTAGCTTTCGTTGTCTGATCTTCATGGGCGACTTACGGTTTTATGAAGGTTGATGGTTACGGTTTCGCGACCAATCTGGCAAACCCGGATCCGAGCCCAGGCTCATGCAGGAGTTGCCGTTGACTACAGGGGCTATTCCCGTCCGGTTCGATTCTGCGGCGGTCATAGTGGTGTGGAGATTAATCGCGGATGCGATCGCTCGCTTGCCGTAGACTACCGCGTGTTTGCCGAATAGGCAGATCTTTCCGGGTGCAGAGCATGTTGTGACCATGTTAGTTCCATTCTAACATTGTGATGTTTCTTCTACCGTCCGAGCATTGTTTGCTTTGTATATCAGAGATCAGGAATTACCTATTTTTTCAGATTTTCATTTAGATATTCTTTTAAATGGTTTTGAATTTTTCGTATATCTTCAGTATCAGGCAGGTCAGCAATGATCTTCTCAATAATCCGCCTTTGTTGAATCTGAATGAATGTCTGAGTAAAATTGATGTCAAATATCCAGCCCAGTTGCAGGAGTTTCATATCATTGAATGTTTTCAACTCATGAGAATTTGAAACCCGGTTGTTAAGGATATCTTCAACAAAACAAGATGAATATTCAGGCGTATCAGGAAGTTCAAGCTCCAACG
>PIXW01000110.1 GCA_003601535.1 ANME-2 cluster archaeon | reverse complement strand
TCAGATGGCTTCTTTTGAACCAGGTAGACCCCCTTTTTCAGCCTGTGGAGATAGCCTTTTGAAGAGAGGCTGTGACAGACTTTGTTTATCTGATGGGGCTTTAGATCCGGAAAGAAATCTCTTATTTCGCCGGTATAAGCTATGTCAACGGATGATATCGCATTGAATATCATCTGTTCTCGTTTGCTCATGTAGATATTTTTGTTCATATCATACCATATTGGGGTACTATGTTTATAAAATTATCTACGAAATGCAGGAGTGAAGTTTTGCCAGCCCCAATCCCTGACAATCACAACGTTTTGCGATGTTGCTGGTTCTGAATTGCCGGTGTAATCGATTGCCTTCTTTATCTCTCCCAATTCCCTTCCTCTCCCCGCAAAAGACTTTGGATCCGCCGGGAATCCTGTCACATAATGATTGATCATCCAAACCACCAATTACAATTATTACATACCCCTGTAAGTTTTGTAATTTTCTGCTGCAACACACCCGTATTCTTAGCGATCCTCTGCACCGTGTTCAACCAATCACCCCAACCCCCAGATTCCCCCGCCTTTCCCTCCATCGCTCCACCATCACCCCAGCCCGGAGCAGACTCTCGAACGTCCCCGCATCGCTCCAGCATCCATCGAGCACCCGGTACCCCATCCGCCCCTCTCTGATATAATAATTGTTCACATCCGTGATCTCAAGTTCGCCCCGCCCGGACGGCTTCAGCGTCCTGATCACATCAAACACATCCGAACCATACATATACAGCCCGGTAACCGCCAGATTGCTCCGCGGCTTCTCAGGCTTCTCCTCGATGCACACAACCCGGGTTCCATCCAGTTCAGCGACACCGAACCTGTTGGCATCAGGCACCGCCCTGAGAAATACCTTTGCGCCGCCACTGAAATCTGACACATCCTCACTGATACGATCCTGAAAGATATTATCCCCAAGGATCACAGCCACATCCCCTCCATCAGCAAACCCCTCTGCCAGTCCAAGCGCCTGTGCGATGCCGCCTGCCTCATCCTGGATCTCATAAGTGAATGAGACACCCCATTCCGAACCCGAACCCAGGAGTTCCAGGAAATGACCTGCATGTCCCCTGCCAGAGACGATCAGGATCTCATCGATCCCTGCATCGATCAGGGTCTGCAGCGGATAGTAGATCATCGGCTTGTCATAGACCGGCAGCAGGTGCTTGTTCGTTACCTTTGTCAGCGGATAAAGGCGTGAGCCAGTGCCGCCGGCGAGGATGATTCCTTTCATGTTAATTTTCACCATTTCCCCGTATATTTAAGTATTCCTTCAGCGCATCTCTCCAATGCCGCATTGGGCTGGTCTTCGTGTTAACCAGAACCGAATACATGGGACGATTCGCCTTTCTGACAAACTCTTCGCTTGAACATGGATATACATTATCAATAATCGCCGCTGCAAACTCGTACCACGAACACACACCGCCATTGGTGATGTGATAAATACCCGGCGCAAGCCCCACAATCTCGGCAGTTTTCCGGGCAAGGTCTGCAGTATACGTGGGCTTGCCAAACTGATCATTCACCACCCTGACGATATCCATCTCTCCGGATAACCGGAGCATGGTCTCGACAAAATTCTTTCCGTGTACACCAAACAGCCATGAAGTTCGTATGATCCGGTAATCATCCATACTTTCCATAATATTCTTCTCGCCCAGAAGCTTTGACTCGCCATAGACATTGATCGGATCGGGTGCATCCGACTCCACATACGCCTCTTTTGAGCCATCAAATATATAATCAGTACTATAATGAACAAGCACTGCCCCCACCTTGCTGCACGCTTTTGCGATATATTCCAGTGCGTTACCGTTCACCTCAAAGGCAGTCTCGCGGTTATCTTCACAGCCATCCACATCAGTATAAGCAGCAGCATTGATCACCAGATCGGGACTTAACTCCCGTATAAATGCACTTATCGCAGCCTCATCGGTGATATCCAGATCCCGACCCCGTGAGACCGCATCTGGAAATACCTTCTGCAGGTCATGTCCGAGCATTCCATCAGCGCCGAGTATCAGTGTTTTAATTTCCTCCACCACCATTCGTTTTCGATATACCATCTGATGGTCTTCTCAAGTGCGTCCTCGAAATCGTATTTTGGCGCCCATCCGAGATCCTTTAATTTGGAGCAGTCAAGCGAATATCTGAAATCATGACCAGGGCGATCCTTTACATGCTCGATCATAGAACCGTCTTTTCCAAGAATTCCGAGAATCTTTTCTGTAATTTCAAGATTTGTCCGCTCAGCGCCGCCACCAATATTATAGATTTCACCAACCTCGCCGTGCTGAAGTATAAAATCGATAGCACGGCAGTGGTCAAGTGCATAGATCCAATCACGCACATTCTGACCCGTCCCATAGACGGGAACCTTCTCATCACCGAGAAGATTGGTGATAAACAGCGGAATCAGTTTCTCAGGATACTGATAGGGACCAAAGTTGTTGGTGCATCTGGTTATGATCACAGGAAGGTTGTGGGTTATGTAATACGACTGTGCAAGCAGATCAGAGCCTGCTTTACTCGAAGAATACGGGCTGGACGGACTCAAAACATCTGTTTCTTTGAATGATCCTTCGATTGTGCTTCCATAAACCTCATCGGTTGAAATGTGGATGAATCTATCGATGCCATGCCGCAACGCACTATCGAGCAGGGTATATGTGCCAAGAAGATTGGTTCTGACAAATGCAGAGCCATCCGCAATCGAGCGGTCAACATGCGTCTCGGCTGCGAAATGAGCAATATGGTCAATCTGCTGCTCTTGCATGAGCGTGTCTACAAGATTCTGGTCGCAGATATCGCCACGGACAAACGAATAATTGGGATTGTTCTCGACATCCTTCAGGTTGTCCGGATTGCCAGCATAAGTTAACTTGTCGAGATTGATTACCCGGTAATCAGGATGCTCATTTAGCATATACCGGATAAAATTGCTTCCTATAAAACCAGAGCCGCCAGTTACGAGTATCTTCATATTTCAAATTTCCTTCTAAATCAAATTAACCGTGTTTCAATCCAGGCGCAAGTCCCCAGTCATAAGGAATCTCATCGGTATCCGGAGGTAGTCGATACTCGTCCGGCTCCTCATAATTGTACGGCAGCGTCGGGATACTGACAAAATATGCAGTCTCGGTACCCACCGCCTTGAAACCGTGATATACGCCGGGTGGCACACTGATCAATATCGGGTTCTTCTCGCCAGCAAAGAGTTCCATCAGGGTTTTATAAGTCGGTGAATCCTCTCTGTCGTCGTACAGTGCCACTTTCATCATACCGCGTACGCATGTGAAGTTGTCGGTCTGTAACTTGTGATAATGCCATGCCTTCACGACCCCCGGATATGCGGTACTCAGATAGACCTGCCCAAACTGCGT
Organism: ANME-2 cluster archaeon; assembly: GCA_003601535.1. Lineage (GTDB taxonomy): Archaea > Halobacteriota > Methanosarcinia > Methanosarcinales > Methanogasteraceae > Methanogaster_B. Next base: position 332 of record PIXW01000110.1, on the reverse strand, counting down.
GAATACTTCGTCATCGCATCGCAGGATCTCCATAAGCCAGCCCCGCTCGTCGGGAATGACTTTCAGGTCTTTGATGTGTACTCCATCGATTGTTGCTTTCATATATGCCTCCTTGATGTGCTATATCAAAACCTTTCCCCTCATCCACCGCGCCCCCGCACCCAAAACCCACGCACGCCCGAAAGCCCCATCCCCGGAAACGCAATCATGCGCCACAGCCACACCATCCATCTTCGCCAAACCTGGCAGAGGAATCTCGGAGGTGCATGAGATGTCAGTAGCCGCAGGTTGACCAAAAACTGTAACCCCGCCCGAAGGGCAGTTTTTACTCG
>PIXW01000003.1 GCA_003601535.1 ANME-2 cluster archaeon | reverse complement strand
AGGCGTATCGGCACTGCTCATGACTGGTGCGCTACCGGTGACAGACCCAGATACCCGATCATCCACTGGGTTTCGGATGATCACATCGAGGTTGTGGTACGTGCGCCTGATCAGACCTACAGCGGCATCGGCGAGACCGGTATCGCCTCTGAACTGGGAAATATCGTTCAATTCGAAAGATTTGGATTTGTGCGCATCGATAGCGTCGATATGGAAAATCAAAGAACTGTCGCCTATTTTGCACACCGGTAGATGGTTCGTTCATCCGCGAAGAAGATAGTAGCTCAAAAAAAAGAGATCACGGGAACACAAAATCCCGGTTCACTCCTCCAGCGTTGAGATATCCCCGATCGGAAGCCCGAGTTCCTTTGCCCGCAGCATTCTTCGCACGATCTTGCCGCTCCTCGTCTTTGGAAGCGTTTTCACAAACTCAAACTCCCTCGGATACGCATGTCCTGCAAGCCTCGTCTTCACAAACTTCCTGATATCAGATTCCAGATCATCGGATGGTTCATAACCCGGCGCAAGCACAACAAACGCCTTGATGATCTCGCCGCGCAGCTGATCCGGCTTACCGATCACGCCAGCCTCAACGATTGCAGGATGTTCGATCAATGCGGATTCCACCTCGAACGGACCGACCCGCTCGCCAGCAGTCAGGATCACGTCATCCGCCCTCCCTATGAACAGGAAGTAACCATCTTCATGCTGCAGCGCCCGATCTCCTGTGAGATACCACCCTTTCTTGAAGTACTCAGCATACTTTGCAGGATTCTTCCAGATCGCAAGCATCATCGATGGAAAGTCCGGTGTCAGTGCAAGATCTCCTTCCGTGTTGTATGGAACCCGATTTCCATCGCCATCCACGATTGCAGCGCTGATGCCGGGTATCGGCTTTCCCATCCAGCCGGGTTTCACCGGCATCGAGGGATAGTTGGCGATGAGGATGCCTCCGGTCTCGGTCTGCCAGTAGTTGTCATGGATCGGCATCTCGAATGCTTTCATCCCCCAGTGTACGATCTCGGCATTCAATGGCTCGCCAACACTGCAGATATGCCGGAGAGTGCTCAGATCATAGTTTTTATATGCCTCACCAGCTCGCATCAGCATCCGAAATGCAGTGGGCGCACTGTACCACACACTCACCTGATACCGCTCGATGATTCCGTACCAGGCATCCGGATCGAACCTGCCATCATAAACCACAACCGATGATCCGCATGACCATGGACCAAGCATCCCGTACGATACTCCAGTGACCCAGCCAGGGTCTGCGGTGCACCAGTAGATATCATCCTCGTGCAGATCCAGCACCCATTCGGTTGTTACGTGCTGCTGCACGATTGCGAGATGCTTATGCACCACGCCCTTTGGCTTTCCTGTAGTTCCGGATGTGTACAGCATGAACGCGGGGTCTTCCGGTCTCATCTTCGCAACATCGAACGTTCGGGACGCGGTTTTCATCGCTTCCGGATAACTGATCTCATCATCCGCAACATCGATCTCATCGATGACGAATATATGTTCGAGGTCTGGAAGATCGTCCTTTATCTCGTACACCCTTTTCTTGAGTTCGGAATCAGTGATCAGGTATCTTGCACCGCTGTCATGCAGACGGTCGTACAATCCTTCGGGTCCGAATGCAGCGAACATGGTGCCAGCGATCGCGCCGGTCTTCAGTATCCCAAGAAAACTGACGTACAGTTCAGGAACTCTCGGAAGGAAGATGAATACACGATCGCCCTTTTCGATGCCAGTATCTGTTAAAACGTTGGCAAACTGGTTTGAAAGATTGGATAGTTCGAGGAAGGTATATTTCCGAGCCCTGTCGTTCCCCTGCCAGTACAGCGCGACCTTGTTCTTCCGCCATGATCCGGCGTGCCGGTCCACCGCGCTCGCTGCTATATTCAATCGACCGTCATCAAACCATTCAATCCTGTCATAAGCATCCTTCCACTGGAAGGTTCTGCTCGCATCATCATAATCGCGCAGAATTGGATCTGGCACGATCGTTCTCGATTTTTCAATGATCGTCTCCATGTTATCACTCACTGCTATTTATAACGATACATCACCATCATCAACGTTATCTGCCAGGTACTATATCTTCTCCTGATTCTGCCCAATCTTTTATTTAATCATCTGGATCAAACTCTTCCAGCCGTAGCTGTCTGATCGCACATTGCTCACAAGGTATTTCGACAGGATACGTGCCAGTAAGGCAGCCAAGACAGAGATCGCTTGCAGGAATGCCGATGGATCTGACCAGCCCATCGATGCTCAGGTATCCAAGTGTTTCTGCATGGATCGCTGTTTCTATCTCTGATATGCTCTTATGGGCGGCGATCAGCTCCTTTCTGGTCGGCATATCGATGCCGAGATAGCATGGGGATATGATCGGCGGGCTTCCGATCCGTACATGCACCCCGGATGCACCTGTCTTGCGCATCCTGTCAACGATCCTCCGCGATGTGTTTCCACGCACGATGCTGTCATCGACCAGAACCACCCTCCTGCCATTGATGTTCTGTTTGATCGTATTCAATTTCAGTTGAACCGCTTTCTTTCGTACGGCATCAGACGGCATGATGAACGTACGTCCGACATACCGGTTCTTCATCAGCGCTTCGATGTATTCGATACCCGATTTCTTGGAGTACCCGATTGCTGAGGTGATACCGGAATCAGGTACTGGCGATACCATATCCGCATCTACTGGATGCTCACTTGCCAGACACTCTCCGATCTTCAATCGAACATCATAAACGAGTCTGCCATCAACTACAGAATCAGGTCGCGCGAAATAGACATATTCAAAGACGCAGTGCGCTGCATTTTTTTGTTTGTATATCTGATGGCTCTCTACCTGATCACCGGTTATCATCAGCACTTCGCCGGGACGCACATCCCGTATAAACTCGCCATCATGTACATCGATTGCCACGCTCTCGCTCGCTACAATATAGCCATATCCGCCCTCTGATTCGACTTTCCCAAAACAGAGCGGCTTGAATCCGAGCGGATCCCTGACAGCGACCAGAATGTCATTTATGAGCATCACAAAGGAATACGATCCGGTAATGCGCCGCATCAGTCTGCGTACGGATTCTACGATATCATTCCGCATCAATTCCTTCACAAGCAGATGTGCTATGACCTCGGTATCCGAATCAGAGAGAAAAATATGCCCTAGTCGTTCCAGTTCAATGCGCAGTTCTCCTGAATTGACGAGATTTCCATTGTGCGCAATCGCTATCGTTCCACCTCTGAAATTGATCGTCAGCGGCTGTGCATTCTCAATCTTTGATCCGCCAGTGGTCGAGTACCTGACATGTCCGATCCCAGCGCTGCCAGGAATCGATAACAGATCGGTCTTCTTGAAAACCCACGGCACAATACCCATACCCTTGATCGAGCGGATGGCGCCGTCATGCGCCACCACAATACCAGCAGATTCCTGCCCGCGGTGCTGGAGCGCGTACAGGGAATAATAGATCGGAAGCGCTGCTTCTGATCCGGTGAATGCAGCACCAACAACTCCACATGCTTCCTTCAAGTGAGAATCACCTGTTATGCTTTTATCT
>PIXW01000109.1 GCA_003601535.1 ANME-2 cluster archaeon | reverse complement strand
CACATCATGATCGATCACTGGATTTTCGACTGTTTCTCCGATCAGATCTCTTCCATTGATCTCCCCGATCCGTTCAACCTCTTTATCAGTGTACAGCAGTTTCTGGTACGCCTCCTCGCTCACGATCCACGACTCGCCGTTGACACTGGCCTTTACATGCACGACATCCGGATTGACCCAGAGATTCGTCACACCAAAGACGGTTTCAGGGCGGAGCGTCGCGCATGGCAGAATCGAGCCATCTGTTTTGAGTTTGAACTTGAGAAGGGTGTAATCGAGGATGGTTGCGCCCTCTCCCCGCAGCAAATCATGATCCTCGACCGGATTCTCATCATTCGGACACCACCTTACAGGATGCGAACCTTTTACGACATAACCCATCTCGTGCAGTTTATTGAACTGCCATTCGATGAACTTCTTGTAAGCGGGATCGATCGTTGTGAACCTCCGTGTCCAGTCGATGGAATACCCCACCTTCCGCATCGCAATCTCTGCTTCTCTGCTGAAATACTCCACAAGCGATTCAGGGGAATCGAGTTCTTCAAGCACTTCACCGGGTATGCCATGAAGTTCCGTATACACGCGCACGGTTTCAGGATCGCGTTTTGCGATCAATTCAGCGAGCCCGATGATCGGAGTGCCTGTTGCATGAAACGCCATCGGAAACAGGACATTTCGTCCAAGCATCCGTCTGTATCTGGCTATAACATCACCGATAGTGAAGGTTCTGGTGTGACCCGCATGTAAATTACCATTTAAGTACGGATATGGAATCGTTATAAAATATTTCTCTTTATCAGATATCTCGGGCTGAAATATACGTTCTTTGTCCCATTTTTCCTGCCATTTCTTCTCGATTGCCTGTGGATTGTATCGCATGTCGATCAAAGAAACCTGAACTCGGTTGTACTTTAAGATTTCTTAACCTTAACTCCGTAACACTTTAGGGAATACGTCCAACCCAAGTCTCTCCTCCAGATTCCTGACCTTCTTTGGAATCTCGGTGACCATGCGATCCTCCAGATCGACATGATAGACCCTGCCTTCTTCATCCGCTCTTTGAGAGCTCCTTCTTGTCGATCTTACCTGTATACCAGTCTAAATGGATGGCGGTCAGGCTATGCTTCCGTTCGTATCGGATCCAGTGGTTCGGAGTCTCCACCTTCATAAAACCACGTCTCTCGCCGGTCACCACATACAACTGCACCGATCGTTCCTGTGAATGCGATCGCCACGGTCATCAGAGATACTGTGAACGAGGATCGCATAAATGGGATGCGAAGCATAAATACGGAATCCGTACGATGCGCTACCATGCACGGATACGGATATGCAAACGGAGCGGGCACGATCGTGAATGCGATTGCGATATGGAAGGGCGCGGCGTTTTGCATCGATTTGAGGACCACGGCAGATGTGGAATTGCATGAATGTGCCGGAGATACCTGCAGAATCACAGGCAGAATCGAGGGTGGTGGTGATACCGCACTCATTGAACGGTGTGTATCACTGGTACTGGATCGATTCGGATACCAGTGTGAGGGTACTGTAACGACCAGGAGTGAGATACCGATCGCGCGCGGGTTGAAGAGCAGTTCTGCTGCCGCCAATGCAGTAACGCTCGCAACACTGGATGCGATCGGGGAGTCGCTGCCACCTATAGACGTTGTTCGCATGGGCGTTCGCGCAGCACTTGATTCTGGCGTCACCATCACAGGCGCGTTCGATGATGCATGCGCGTCGATGCTCGGTGGGATCGTGATAACAGACAATCGGAATCAAGAGCTGGTGGAGCGTGTTGAATACGATTCTGATGTGTTGATATACCTGCCAGAAACGAGAGCATTCACTGCCGATACCGATGTTGCTCGATCAAACGTGGTTGCGCCGCTTGTGGAAGTGGCGTATCAGCTTGCGCTTTCCCATGATTTCAAGAATGCAATGACCTTGAATGGACTGTTGTACTGCGCTGCACTTGGATTTGACACTGAGATTGTGATGCACGCGCTTGAACTGGGGGTTACGGGCGTAGGTCTTTCCGGGACAGGATCGGCTTACACAGCGCTTCCTGATAGCGATCAGATAAAAGAATTGAAGAGTCGCTGGAATGAGGTGGGTGGCAGCGTGATACAAACAAGAATTGTCAATGACCTGTTGAGAGATTAAAGGGATATGCGAGCGGGAAGTGGGGAGTGGGGAGTGGGGGTTAGTGTGGTTAAAAAGAGATTTCAGAAACCCGCTCGCATGCATATCACTGTTATGTAGGAGTATATAAAGCTTGCGGTTCGATGTATTTTATACTCTACTGTTGATATATTTCTCATCCCCTGCAACAGGTTAATATCTCAAAGTCCAGAAACAGAACCCAACAAAGAAGAAGGTGTTACCATTGAACGTTCTGTTACTCGCCTCACCGGATGTCCAGCACGACTTTGATTTCATTGCACGAATCCCGAATCTCGGAATCACGTCCATCGCCGGGAACATCAACGATGTCTGTGATGTCAAGATAGCCGACCTGAACGTCACAAAAGACCCCCATAAATTCGTGCGCAAAACCATAACGAAATACCATATTGATCTTGTGGGTCTCAGTTGCATGAGTTTTCAGTATCGCAGCATGCTCGAGATTGCGAAGATCGTAAAGGAGTATGACGGCGTGCAGGTGGTCTTCGGCGGCTACCACCCGACACTCGAGTATAAGGAGATTGGAGAGAGCCCCGATATAGAATACATCGATTTTATCACGCGCGGCGAGGGTGAGGCGACATTTCGGGAGCTGGTACAGGCTATACCTGATCAGAAGTACGAGGGGGTGCTCGGTCTATCCTATAAGGAGAACGGGAAGATGTTGCACAACCCGCCCCGCCCGCTTCTCGATCTTGCGGATATTCGCCTTCCTGACCGGGACGCAAGATTGCTCAAAAAAGGATTTTACGGATTCACACATCCGGTGGACGTGGTTGAAACAAGCAGGGGGTGTACACAGGGATGTAAGTTCTGCAGCATCAACCACATGTACGGGCGCAGTTTCAGAACATACAGCATAGACCGTGTGATCGAAGATATCCAGGATGCGAAGGATCACGGCGCCCAGAACATATTTTTCGTGGACGATAACATCACGCTCAACACAAAGCGGATGAAGCGTCTCTGCGAGGCAATAATCGATGCCGGGCTCGACGACATCTACTACCAGGTACAGGCAAGCACGAGCGGGATTGCAAAGAGCAAGGAGGTTGTGGATCTGATGGCAAGAGCGGGCTTCGATGGAGTCTTTCTCGGAATCGAGAACGCGCTCCCGCGCAATATCGAGTTCTTTGGCAAGGCAGGAATGGCAACAGACTCGGAAAAGGCTGTGAAGTACCTTCACGAGCATAGAATCATCGTATCAGGCGGGATCATCAGCGGAAATCCGGACGACACAAGAGAAGATGTTCTCAGAAACTTCGAGCTTGCAAGGAAACTGAAACTTGACGTCCCTATCTTTTACATCATGACTCCGTATCCAAAAACCGAAGTTCGGGAGGAGTTGATCAACATGGGACTCGTTACGAATCCGGATGATGTCACAAAGTACGATGGAATCTATGCGAATGTGAAAACAAAGCATCTGAGTACGGATGAACTGCAATACCTGGTCTGGAAGATGAACGTCAATTATTATAACATGGAGTGGTATCGTTCAAACAATATAATCAGGCGGTATCCAAAATGGTATCTGAAACGAACGCTTGAACTGATTCCAAGGTATGCGAAAAGGAGATTGCAGGTAGCTCTCGGGTTAAAAACAGAAAGAGATTTCTATCACGAGGATATGAAGACCGGAGTCCTCTGCAAGGGCGGGGTGTGAATTACCTGCTTCGCAGCAGATGATCCGCGAGTACGATAGCAACCATCGCCTCGGCAACAGGAACGATTCGAGGCGGGATCGCCGGATCGTGCCTTCCTTTTATCGTGATCCCGGTTTCCTGCATCGTTTGCAGATCGACGGTCTTCTGCGGAGTTGCGATCGATGGCGTTGGTTTTACCGCGATCCTGCACACAACCGGTGCTCCTGTTGAGAGTCCGCCAAGAATACCACCGGCATTGTTTGTCTCTGCAATCACGGTTCCATCCGATATCCTGAATGCGTCGTTCATCTCGCTTCCCCTCATACCAGCACACCTGAAACCAGCTCCGATCTCAACGCCTTTCACCGCACCGATGCTCATCAGCGCCTTTGCGAGATCCGCATCCAGCTTATCAAAGACCGGCTCGCCGATGCCAGCGGGTATGCCCGTTGCTATGATCTCGACGATTCCGCCGATGCTGTCCCCGGTATCGCGCACCTGCCGT
>PIXW01000108.1 GCA_003601535.1 ANME-2 cluster archaeon | reverse complement strand
GGTGTCATGCCATCGAACTGGAGATACACGGTGTGCAGCCCAGCCTCCCGGAGTTCTCTGCAGTACTCGACACTGTGTGCGAGACGGAGACCGTTTGTTGCGATCATAACCTGTATAAAATTAAGATTGCGCGCCATTCTGATCAATTCCGGCAGATCGTCCCTGACCGTGGGTTCACCGCCTGAGAACTGTATCGCCCAGTTGCGTACTGGCTGCTCTCTGATCAGCATCTCCAGCATCTCCCTGATCTGCTCAACGGTTGGCTCGTAGACATAGCCGGTGGCTGATGCGTTTGCAAAACAGACCGGGCACCGCTGGTTGCACCGGTTCGTAACATCGATCAGTGATAGAACCGTTGTGGTCTTATGTTCAGGGCAGAGTCCGCAGTCATAAGGGCAGCCCTTATCCCTCCCGGTCATCGGATTAGCGACCCCGGTTCCATCGTGCTGGAATTGCGCAAATTTTTTGTAGAGCGCGGAATCAGACCAGTACACATCACTGAATGTGCCGTGTTCCGGGCAGGTCTTCTTCAAAAGTACCTGTCCATTCTCTTCGTATACGGTTGCATCGATCACTCTTTTACATTCCGGGCACAGCGATTTTGTTTGCATGGGATCACTCTCACATAACTTCAATTGGTTCTATCACAGTCGTTAAATAGGTTTCTCTGCCGGGTAGGCTTGTTGTGTTTATGTATTTCTATTATGCCGGAAGAGTCTCCAGAGACAAGATCCAGAATACAGAAGATTTAATACCGTAGGGGTATATTGAAACACAGGTGTGGAGATGGGAGATGTATACTCATTCGGGATTGAACGGGATGTATTGAATCAGAAACTCGGGGGTGGTTTTCCCTGCGGCTCGCTTGCACTGATAGAAGGCGGCAGCGGCAGCGGCAAGAGCATCACCTGTCAGCGAATCTGCTTCGGACTCCTGGAAAATGATGTGTCAGTGACGTTTATATCCACTCAACTGACCACAAAAGGTTTTATTTCTCAGATGCAGACGCTTGATTATCCGGTTGCCAGACATCTGCTGAGCGGTAGACTGCTGTTCATCCCTGTTCTCCCGCTCCTGCAGGGAACAAAGTCAAGATCCAACTTTATTCAGCGGTTGATGGCAGCAAAGTCCCTCTTCGAGAAGGATGTGATCATCATCGATACGATATCCTCGCTGATATCACACAGCGCGGATACAGGAAAAGTGCTTGATCTGGTAAACTTCTTTAAGAGGATGGGTTCTGTTAAAAAGACGATCATCCTCGCCCTTGATGTGGATATGCTCAATCCTGATATCATGCACATATTTGATTCATCGTCTGATATATGTTTATTGATTAAAACAAAGAGAGAGATGGAGGATATCAGGCGTTCGATCGTTGTCAACAAATTCGCAGGTTCGGATATCCGGGTTACACAGATCATCGGATTTCAGATCGAATACTGGTGCCCAACCCACCGGGCTGATGACCAGCGGCTTCGGATACTGTACTCTGACCTGAAGAACGAGGCGCGTTATGAGAGGTGACCGATTTGGCTGAACTGAGATCGTTCTATCTCGAACGCGATGAATTCAATCGCAAACTTGGAGATGGCTTTCCGCCAGGCTCGCTGGTGGTGATCGAGGGGGGCAGCGGCAGCGGCAAGAGCACGATCTGCCAGCGGATCAGTTACGGGATGATCGAGAATAAAACAACGGTTACCATCATATCGACCCAGCAGACCACCAAAGGGTTCATCAACCAGATGTATTCGCTTGATTATCCGATCGCAAATCACCTGTTGAAAGGGAATTTGCTATACATACCTGTGATACCGCTCGTACAGGCGGCAAAGACCAGAACCGACTTTTTGCAGCGCTTGATGACTGCAAAGGAACTGTTTGAGAAGGATGTGATCGTCATCGATACCATATCGGCATTGATTAAATACAGCGCAGATGCCGAGAAGACACTTGATCTCATGTCTTTCTTCAAAAAACTCAACGGGATTGGAAAGATCATCATCGTCACACTTGAGCCGGATCAACTGGATGAGAATATCATGTCGGTGTTTCATTCATCCTGTGATATTTATATGTCCCTCCAGGTAAAGGCGGTAGGAAATGAGATCAAACGAACGATGGTCATCAACAAATTCACAGGAGCAAAAGGGCAGGTGACCCAGATGATCGGATTCAGAATTGAGCCAGGAGCAGGACTGGTCATCGAGATTTCAGCGGTTGCGTGAGGTGTCTCCAATGAATGAGTTTGAGATGGCAATGCAGAGAAATCCGCATTTGAAGGAATATGTCCAGACATTTCGCAAAGAAACCAATACAACTCCGGAATTTATGCAGAAACTTTCAGGAGATCTTCCGCAGTTCCCAAACATCATCCTTCCGGTTGGAGATCCGATTTTTATCCACCTGTACGGCACAGAAAAACTTGGTCATATCAGATATTATGCGATCGAGCCCAGATTATCGCAGGAAGAACAGGAGAAGTACAGCGCTATAAAGAACAAGATTCTTGAAAAAGCACCGAATGAACCTGTTCCAGCATCGGAAACCGAACTGCGTGCACAGATTTCCAAGTTACTGAATGAGTCTGTGATCGTCGGTACCGGCGGAGCGGTCTCGAACAGGAAGAACGTTGTTGAACGGCTCGGATTCGCTGCAATCGATCGCAAGGTTCCGCTCACCCAGTTTGAATATAACAAGATAGCATATTATCTTGAACGGGATATCATTGGCTCGGGAGCCATCGAACCAGTGATCCGGGACCCGTACCTCGAGGATATTCACAGCATCGGTGTCAATAATATATATATCATCCACAAAAAATATGGGATGCTGCGAACGAATCTCGATTTCGGCGAACAGAAGGCACTTGACAACTGGATGCGGAGCATGAGCGAACGCATAGGGAGGCCTGTTAGCGAGTCCACGCCGATCGCTGACGGTGCACTCCCGGACGGCTCAAGAATCAACATCATCTACAGCGAGGATGTCAGCATCGCAGGCAGCAGCTTCACGATGCGGAAGTTCAGCGAGGAATCGATCAGTATCATTCAGTTGATCAAATGGGGCGGCATCAACACCGAGATGGCTGCATATCTCTGGCTGTGTCTTGAGAACGGGATGAGCATATTCTTCTCAGGAGAGACCGCATCCGGAAAAACAACGATGTTGAATGCATGTCTCTGTTTCATACAGGAGAACTCCAAGATATACAGCATCGAGGATACGCCAGAGGTGCTGCCGCCGCATGAGGTATGGCAGCGGCTCATAACAAGAGAATCAGGACCACAGGAGTCAAGGGTCGATACGTTCACGCTCTTAAAAGCCGCGCTCCGGTCAAGACCGAATTACATCATCGTTGGTGAGATCAGAGGGGCAGAAGGCGCAACCGCATTCCAGGCGATGCAGACCGGGCATCCAGTGATTGCAACATTCCACGCATCAGCGGTCAAGAAGATGATCCAGAGGCTCACAGGCGACCCGATCAATATTCCGGTTACATTCATCGACAACCTCAATGTTGCAATGATTCTGCAGGCTGTTTATGTAAAAGGAAAATTCCTGCGGCGGTGTCTGTCGATTGAGGAGATCGAGGGATATTACGAGGACGTGGGCGGTGTTGTGACAAGGGCGGTGTTCAAATGGGATCCGGAGACCGATGTCCATCATTTCAGGGGCTTGAACAACAGTTTTATACTGGAAGATAAGATTGCGAAGATCCAGGGGTATGAGGATACGAGGAAGATATACGACGATCTCTTTCTGCGGGCGCGGATACTCGATGAGATGGTCAATCGCGATATTGAGCAGTACGATGAAGTGTATGAGATCATCAAGAACTTTGTCAAGCACGGCGTGGATGGGCTGCCGTTCCCGATATGAATAAGTACCATGAGACGATCCTGATACCTATATGATCATCGCGATAAGCGGTCTTCCAGGAAGCGGGACCAGTACGGTATCCGGCATTATATCGAGACGTCTTGGTATCGATCTCGTATCTGCTGGAGACATCTTTCGAAGAATGGCAGAAGAGAATGGCATGTCGTTAGAAGAGTTTGGAGAACTTGCAACAGACGATGCAGACATCGATCAGCAGATCGACCGGTTCCAGAAGGAGATCGCATCGAATGCAAGAGATGCGAAGAAGGGTATCATCATCGAGAGCAGGCTTTCTGCATGGATGACAGAGCCTGATCTCGCAGTATTTATCACCGCACCACGGGATACAAGAGCAGCGCGGGTTGCGCATCGCGAAAAGGTTCCGGTACAGGATGCGACCCGGCATATAAAGGAGAGAGAGGCATGTGAAGCCGAACGGTATGAGAAATATTATGGTATAGATGTTGGTGATATGAGGGTGTACGATCTTGTGATCAACTCAGGGAAATGGGATCAGTACGGGATCGCCAGAATCATCCAGGCAGCGATACATGCTGCACCAACCGCTGTATAGGCACAATTTCAACAGATTCACATGCAAGCCAGATCGATCCAGCAGATGCGGTCGGAGCTGTCAACTCCGAAACATGTACGACCACATCCTTCACCCTAAGATCTCCTCTATCTTCTTCTTCCACTCTCCGACTTCCGCTGCTGTCACCACATCGATCGATCCGCCCTGAAAGTCTCCGGTCACATCGCCCATCCTCTCCTCGATTACGCCCTCCATCTCGAGATATGCGTTCTTCAGTCCTTCGATCACATCAGGATCAGCATCCCACAATCCCCGCTCATAAGCCTCAAGAAGCCTTCTTCCAATCTCTTCGAGCGCATAAGGATTGTTCTTTTCAAAGAACTGCCGCATCTCGCGGTCGAGCACGAACGTCCTTGCGATATCATCGAATATCCAGTCATCGACCTCCTGCGTCGTCGCCTCCCAGCCGTAAACTCTTCCTATCCGCTTCGATATGTCACCTGCTCCCTTGTAGCCGTGATTCTTCATGCCCTCGATCCATTTCGGGTTCAAGAGTTTCGTCCTGGCGATTCTGCGTATCTCATCAGCAAGCGTTCTGATCTCAACCCTGTTCACATCACGGGTATCACCGTAGTATGTGGAGACATCACCTCCGGATATCTCTCTTGCAGCAGTCGTAAGCCCGCCGTGTGTTCCAAAGTAGCAGCAGCATCCGCAAAGGTCGTATTCATCTGTGACAGTCTTGTTGAATGTGAGATCAACGGTTTTTAGTTGAGATACGAACTTATCATGAGATTCTGCCCCGAAGACACCTTTTCCGTACTCGTATCCGTTCCAGTAGACGTACACATCAGAGAGGTCCTTGTCCTCCTTCCATGCAGAGGAATAAACAGCGAGATTCACACCGTTGCCATACGTTCCTGGCTTGCTTGAGAATATGCGGGCATCACTCCCATCCGATGCATGTTTCTTTAGATAATTCATATCATCAGGCTCATCGAGGATCGTTATCTCGCGTAGCGCTTCATCAAGGAACTCCACACAGTTATAGAAACAGTCCCGCGTGATTCCGCTAACCCTGATCGTCACATCGATTCTCGGGCGGCTGAGCTCCTCAAGAGGAACGATTCTGTACCCTTTTACCTGACTGCCGTCCCAGATCGGCTCGCAGCCTACAAGGTGCATGATCTGCGATAACTGCTCTCCATCCGCCCACATGATGTCGGACGCCATCCAGTACATCGCAATATTCTCAGGGATTCTCCCGTGCTCTTCCGTGTATTTCTCGATCAAGCCTTCAGCGAGCCTTACCCCGATCCTCCACGCCGCCTTCGTGGGTATCTTGGACGGATCGAGTGAATAGAAGTTCCTGCCGGTCGGGAGAATCTCTGGCTTTCCCCTTGTTATGAGACCTGACGGACCTGGCTCGGTGTAACCGGCATCAAAGCCGTGGAGCAGTGCACGGATCTCATCGGATGCATCGATCCGCGATGAGATATCGCAGATCTTATCTCTAACCTGCGCGATTGCGGATTCGTCCACACTCTTCAATCGATCTCCGAATACATCCTTTACAATCTCAAGTGATGATCCTTCATTTTCTATAAATCTTCGTACCAGTTCTTTTCCGAGCGTATCGACCTCTGACAGATCATCTGACATCTCAATGTCCATATCCATCAGGTCAGATACCGTCTTTCGCAACAGAGAATCATATCTGAGTATCGAACATATCAGTTCTACCTTTTTATCGCCTTTCGGAATTTCACCAAATATATGCATCCCATCCGGAATCTGGCTGTTATAGATGCGGGTTATTGCGCCGTGAGCTGCATCAGCGATCTTCTCGAATGAAACTCCCTTTTTCATCAGTTTTTCAAGTTGTATCTCTCTCGAAAGTTCGGTGGTGGTCAGGAGATCTCTGATAACATGCTCTGCAGCGTGTGCCCTTGCCTTATCCGATTCTTTTGTCCTGTTGTACTCTGCAATCCGGTCTTCCAGTTCCTTTAACTCGCCATAAAGACCGCTTTCTGTCATAACGGTCTGCATATGGTCGATCAGTGTAGCGTAGCTTCTCCTCTTTGCAATCGTACCTTCAGGGGGATTGTCCGAGTTATAGATGTACAGATGCGGGATGTTTCCGATTGCGATATCAGGATAGCAGCTCTCTGAAAGCGCAACCGACTTTCCAGGAAGGAATTCAAGGTTTCCGTGCGTTCCGACATGCACGATTGCATCCGCACCGAAACCGTCTTCGAGGTACCGATATGTAGCCATGTATTGATGCGGCGGCGGAATCTCAGGATCATGCAGAATCTTGCAGACCTGACCATCGCATCTTGATCCGGCACATCCCCGCTTGGGCTGGATGCATACCACAGCATTTCCATATTTAACGCCAGTAACAACGATCCTGCCATCGTAGACCATCGCTGCAGGAACACCATCCTTTGCCTCTCCAGGAGGATTGCCCCATACATCGCACATCCTTTTCCTGACATCCGGTGACAGGGTCTCGAACCATTCCTCGTACTCTTCCATCCCAACCATCGCAAGAACTCCACCGCTCTTTACGATCTCATCGATCGTGGTCCATCGAAACTCTGCGGTTGCCTTGCGGCTCAGGATCGTATCGATGAGATCTTTTCCGCTTTCAGGCGGATCCACCGAATACCCGTTCTCCTTCATCGCATGGAGTATCCTTGATACGCTCTCAAGGGTATCGAGATGGGCACCGGCTCCGATGGTCGCCTCCAGACTTGCACATGGGCTGTTATGCAGAATGAATGCGATCTTTCGATCTGATTTTGTTTTATTCTTGAGTCTGATCCATTTTTTGATCCTGCCCACAACCTTTCTCACCCGCTCCTCGATTACAGTGTGCCGCTCGAACTCGGTTCCGTGATCCTCCTCGCATCGTGACACCCCGACGATGATTGGTTCGATCACACCCTTGAACTCAGGCATCGCAACGCTCCAGCCGATCTCGGTACTGCATAGTCCGAGAACATCCGCGCTCCACTCAGCTTCTGTTGCATGATACGCCATCAATGGATGAAATACCGGAACATCGAGTTCTTTCAGTACATCTGCAGATTCTTCATCATCTCCGATGTCAAATACCGATTGAAGGTTTATGAGCGCATCGATACGCACAGGATTCATAAAAAAGTCTTTGATGACCTCGCTATCCTGTTTAGCGCCGAGTTCAGCATCGCCAACCCCGTAGCAGAATGCCGGAATCACATTAAACTCCTTTTCAAGTTCGCGGATCAATGCATTCGTGATCTCAAGATCCCCATTCGCCCAGTATGTCCTGTGGAACAGTATCCCGATGGTATGCTTTGATTCCGGTTTATACCATCTCAGATACTCTTCGATGTTATCGAAAGCCGTATCAGCGTCCGGATGATATATTCCCTGCCACATCGTCTCTTCCGGGGGCTCATATTCATATTCCATGCCCAAAATCTCTTTTCCGATGTATTTGAGC
Organism: ANME-2 cluster archaeon; assembly: GCA_003601535.1. Lineage (GTDB taxonomy): Archaea > Halobacteriota > Methanosarcinia > Methanosarcinales > Methanogasteraceae > Methanogaster_B. Next base: position 1,038 of record PIXW01000108.1, on the reverse strand, counting down.
ATGTTTTTCGTATTTTCCAGTCCACCATACACATGGTATGCATTGACCGTTGCGGTAATCTCCAGTGGAACGTTTGAAAGCTGCCAGAATGACGGATCGTAACCAAAAGAGATTATCGGAGTACCGCCGCTCAATTTTTCGATGATATCGTCCCAGACACCTTCGTTTGTCGGATGCAGAAGGATAACATCTGCGTGCCTGAATGATTCTGTACAGCGCTCTCGTTCCGCTTCATCCTTGAGATCATGTACGGACCATGCGTTCAGCGCTATATCAAGCTCAGCACACGCCTCGGCAAGGAGCGACACATCGCTGCTCCATGTTATCGATACGATCTTCATATCAACACCACATCGAATGCATTTCTGTCAGCAGTTCCTGCTCGGTTGCAACGATCTCGTGAACCTGCCCGGATGATAGTTGATCGACCGGATAATACCTGCCGCCAGCATGTTCCGCTATATCCCTGCAGTATCCAAGATGCATCTTGATAAACGTTCCACCCGCAGATTCGGTATCGAGAACAACCAGATGAATCCCCGCGGATCTCGCCTCTTCTGCGATTTTGCGCAGTTCTTCTTTGATTCCAGCATTTCCCAGTGGGACATTTGCACGTCCGTCCGATATCAGAATCATTATCGGAATCATCTCTTCATTTTTCCTGAGCTCTGTTAGAAGCAGATTCAGTCCCGAGTTAAACCCCGCGGATAGAGGTGTTTTTCCGCCTGTCGGAAGGTCACGTAATCGTTTGAATGCGAGATCAACGCTTCTGGAGAGCGGGAGCAGAACATCCGCGTCATTTCCGCGGAACGCAACCATCCCGATCCTATCACGCTTCTGGTACGAATCCATGAGGAGCGAGAGAACCGCCCCTTTAGCGCTCTCCATCCGGTTCGAAGCGCCCATCGAGCCGGATGCGTCCACCACAAAGAGGGTTGCCGTGGAGACTTTTCCGACCCTGATCTTATCTCTGATGTCCTGATCCAGAACGTTGATGGCTACTCCATCCGAACTACATCGATCCTTCTGATGCGGTGC
>PIXW01000107.1 GCA_003601535.1 ANME-2 cluster archaeon | reverse complement strand
AGCAGCCTGTGATGATGTGGAGTTCTGCGCCTTCTTCGACGATCACGATGTTGTGCACGTTCTGCGAAAGCCTCTCTTTTCCGATGAATAGTCCTGCCTGCAACGGAAAGATCGATTTAACGCCCGGAGCAGCTCTTATAAAATAGCCGCCTGTCTGCTTATCTGCAACCGCCTTTGTGTAGATGTCCTTGTCAGCTGCGACCGCACGCCAGAAGTAATCTGAGAGCCAGGAGTACTTCTCAAGCGCCTCGCTACTGTCCAGAACCTCGATTCCTTCCTGCACGGTAGTTGAGCAGAGAACCGAGTGGTCGAGTTGCAGGAACGACCCTGACCGCTCCGATCCGTCCGGATCATACCCGACACCAAGAAGAGACTTTTTGTATTCGCCTTCTATCTCGGTTCGGTCTTCCGGACCGTGTTCCTCTGCATCCATCGTGTAATCTTCGGGTTTCACGGCATTCACGACATCTGGCACTCTTTTATGCATTTCTCGTAGCCTCCTTCTGATATCTGCCTGATGATCTCTCATTCAATTTGATTCCCAGTTGTCTGAACGCTTCTTCTATTTTATTATCATAATCCGATTCTAAAATCTCGCCACCTTCAGCCAGCAGTTCAATCTCAAGCCTGTCAAATTTCGACTGCAGGAGATTCATAACACCCATGATACCTGCCACTTTTCCTTTCGGAATGGTGAATTTTAGATGAATCTTCTTTCGGACCGATTCTTTTCCGGAAACGGTCAGTTCCGGATCGATCGGCGGCATTGTGCCACTATCTCTAATGCATGTTTCCCCCTCATCTGTTTTGTCCGTGCCTGTCGGATACCCACTTCCGCGAGCTGTTTCTTCTTCCTGTGCGATGCAGAGGTCTTCCCTGATGATCACCTCGCTACCAGAAAGGGCAACCGATGTACTCTTTCCGAAGAAACGGCAGACCGGCTCTTCACCCGCAAGCTCACCAAGCCCGAACAATCCCTCACGAACACCCTCGGAAATACCATTCTCCCAGACAACTCTATCCACAATCCTGACCTCTCCGGGTGTTCTGGCGCTTGACTGGTACAGTTGTTCTGTCAATACGAATTTAGCATCCTTGAGATATCTCTCCTTGATGACCAGCGGTACGATGCGTTCCAGCACCTCGCCAGCTGTTCGGAGTTTCTCATAGACCAGATCATCGATCTTCTTTGCCTCGCCATAAGTCGGAATGCCAAGATCATGTTCCTTAAATCCATCCCTGCCCGGAATGAAGAACAACCGATAGTACCTGCGCAGAGCTTCATTCAAACTCCCTTCGGTTTTCGTAAGTTCAGTCTTGATCTCTTTCTTCTGTTCATTAGAGAGGTTCAGGGTTTTGTCATCCCTGATCAGGCGATAGGCGATCTCTCTCTTCAGAAGATTGTAAAACCCGGTTCGTTCACTTTCAAGAGGTGTTAAGAAAAAGAGTGTGTTGCGATTTACTCTGGGCGTACTCCCTCTCATATTCATAGTGTCTTTCATGAATTCATCATCTCTTTCCTGGAGAATGATGAGTTTCAGGTCAGTAGTATCCGGGATGTCCGTGTTCAACTCTTGCCAGACAAAAACCTTCATGGCAACACCTGAAATGCTATTTTTCAGGAGTTCTCTCTCAGACTCCTTAATCTCTGCATCCCTGACGTTTTCCATCCTGATCAGGAGAATCCTGTTGAGGTTGGGCTCATTGGTGAAATAGTACTTCCCTGAATGATGCTGAAGGTAGAAGAGTCCCTGCATACCTTTCAATTGTTCAACTGCCTCGGTAACAACGCTTGCGGGATTTTCTATGGTCGTTGCATTTCGCTTGATCTCCTCTATGGTCCCGCCATTCTCTGTGCCGCCTGAGCCTGAAAATGAGTAGAGAAAGATGGTTGTAGCCGCACGGGTGCCAAGTTTAAGCCCCTTATATGCATCTCCAAGCGACAGATCTATCTTTTTAGAACCCGATTCCATACCTGTGATGTCCGCGGCGATTATGCTATCGTATTCCGGACCTGCAAAATTTATCAGTTCCCTACGTATCTCAGAATCAAACAGGTCAAAATCTGCCAGACTGATATAGGGAAGTGATCGGTCTTTCAGGCAGTGCGTGACGAGAGACAAGAGCCGCAGCACTCCTCTGGTCCTCTGGAAATTCGGAAAACTACCCCAGCGATGGTAAAGCACATCCACAACTTCTGGCAAGAATGGATATGATGATTCAAACCGCTTCCGGTACTCTGAAGGTTCGGTTCCGGCAGGAAGGATAGATTCTTTTGTTGCATAATCTATAAAGTCCCCGATGACCTCACCTGCGCCGCCGTGATCGATCCGGGCGAAGAGCCGCTGCCTTATGACATGGGTGATCTCGTGATCCTGCACAGGCGTATAGATCTTCTCCACCCTGCCAGCCACCTTCTTGAGCTGCTCAAAGAGTTTTTCTGCCGATTCATCATAACGCTCCATGGCACTGGCAGGAAGAGCGATCACCAGTGCAACCTTCTCAAGCGTTCCGGCAACTTCAGTAAGCTCCTGCATGAAAGCGATGGTCTGAGCCGCAAGCGTGCTCTCCCCAACCGTAACAGCCGCCGCTTTGGTGACATACTCTAGCACCTCATCCATCAGGATTAATACAGGCTGGTTTTCTGAAAGGAGCTCGTAGATGGCTTCTCGTCCTGGTGACACCTGTGCTGCGAACCTGCCAATCCTTCCTGTGAGTTGCTCTTCAAGCATTCCCCACGGCGTATCCGAGGTGCTCATGGGAGTTCCAACGATTACCACCTTTCGGGCATTCCACTGATCCGCCTTGTGATACATGGCGATTAAGGTATGTGTCTTTCCGCCGCCAAACGGGGTCTGGATCTGAATGACCGGGTCTCCGCCCATCCCCATCAGGCGTTTCTCAACGATTGCAAGGATGTTTCTCAACCCTTCGGTCTGGTAGGTCTTACGGAAGAACTGTTCGCCATCTTTGTACTCGTCTGGTCCTCTGCCTTTGTACACCTCCCACAGGTCTGCGGCAAAGACATCCATCGTGAGCCTGCCCTCCAGAATGTCTCTGTGGGGTACTGATATCGTGTGAAATGATCTCATTCAACTAACCTCCCTTATCCATTTTTTAAGCGTGTCGATCTCATCGTCTACTTCAATAAGTTTGTTTAGAAAGCTATGAAAGTTTCTGTTCCTCTCGACATGTGGAATACTATGCAGTTCTTTTGGGTCATTCGGAAGACCAAAATCATTTGGAGCGATCCGGTTCTGTCTGGCTCTATCTAACAGCCAGTGTTCAAGGTATGGAGAGATCTGTATCAACCTTTTACTGTTGTCATCCTTCCGGATCAGTAATTTAACTGTGGATCTGGTATCCTTTTCGATGTAGT
>PIXW01000106.1 GCA_003601535.1 ANME-2 cluster archaeon | reverse complement strand
TTAACCACTGCTTTTGCAGTGCCAAAGAGCGAAGGCAATACTCAACAGAGGATGTTTCAAAGCATTCTGCAATATCGCGGGGTGAGATTGTAGAATGCGGTTGTGAGGTGGTTGGACGGGTCGGGTGGGTAAGGTGGGTAATATTGTTCCAAAGCCGTGCCGGAATCGATTATGGCTACTCACACCTTCAGATCGTGCAGTTCATACTCCAGCCCCTCTGCCTCCAATCGCTTGAGCAGCAGATGCAGTTCATCATCCACTGAAAGCACGAAAGAAGGTACTCCATGCCATGCCGCCTCAACCACCGCCTCTCTTGCACCAAACATCACATCTGCATCGATTCCAATATTTTTCAGGGCGATAAGTGCCTCCACTCCGATTGCGACAACGAAATGCTTCTCCTTCACAAGTTTTTTAAGCACCGGATAATCAACAGCAGCAGAACCTCCACGATGGACTCTTGGCACCTTCCCGATCACGATTTTGACATCCGGAAGATCGATGATCCCTTTCAGATTGGTAACACCAACATCCTTTCCTTTCTGTACATCCGAGATGGTCTCGCCTGTTGCACCTGTTTCATGTTCCATGGATGCGTACAGGAGTCCGTCACGCATATACAGAAACACCTGCGTATGTGCCTGCAGCGGTTCATCTGCGATCGCAGTCCAGACCGCAACCTGGCTGACGACCTCATCGAGTATGAATCGCGCATATCTTCTGAGTGCAAATGCATTCTCAGTTATCCATTCGACTCCCTTTGCAGTCGTCTTGTACCTGACACGTCCATCACTGTACACAAAGCCCTGATTCGCCAGTTCCTTGAGATACTCTGAGACTGCCTGCGGTGTAATTCCGAGCGTATGTGCAATCTCGCTCTGCCGCACATTCGGCTGATGTGATGCGATTTCCACCAGAATCTGGAATTTCGTTGCGTCCCGCTTGCTCTGGAGAAGAAGGGTCATATCATTAAATCATGTAATATTTAATATGAATCTTGCGGTTCGATCACCTGCCCGGATGCACATCTCCGACACACCGCACAAGCGGCTTTGCGATATGCCTTCTCGCGCACGGCGGGACCTCATACCAGCCGCAATTGAGATTGCGTTCGATTAATACACGATCCGGCACATCTGCTGTGTCTCCACATCTTTTGCATCGATAGCCCTGCCCGACACCAGCGGATTTCATGCGTCTGCCGCATGTGCACACCGGATTTCTGACCTCGTATCTGGCAGCCAGACGCTCAATCTTGATCTTTTCAAGATGGACCGTTTTACTGTTGACGCTTCCGCAGACAACAACCTGATCTCCTGGAACCAATTGCCTGATAATCTGTCGAAAGTTCTTTGTCGGCTCGAAAGCGGCACAATCGATCCCTGATCCCGATTGCGGGTCTGTGATCCTGAAGATGACATGCCCGCCGCAGATCGTTCGCGGCATATCGCAGACCACCCCGTTCAGGATATACGAACGCCGGTCTGCGGTTTGATCGATCGTTGATCTCACCAGATGCATGTCGGTTCCCTGGTTCGTCAGAAACAGTGTGGAGCGTTCGACTGGTTCTGATATGATGTGATTGTAAGCATCGATAACCCCTTCTCTCTCTCCGCGAATTCCGAACAACACAGGGTCGTTTCCATGCGGTGCACAAACGACCGTCCTGTTTGCGATATCAACGGTATCCCATGTCCTCGGATATGTTCGCATGTCTGCTTCCCTGATACTGCGCAGATCGATCTCTCTTGGCGTGCCGACCCTGTCCGATCTCCGGTATGCGATCAACTCGAAGGTGTGATCAGACATGCCGGTTGATGCGATCCCTGCTGCCGCGAGCGCGCCGATCAAACCACGTCCGTTCTTGAATTCGTAGGAATCGATGTTATATTTATTGATGATGTGTTTTGCATCCTCGATGCGGAGAATATCCTGAATCGCACATCTCGAAAATGATCTGAGATCATTTCTCAGGTTCTCAGAGATGCCATTGAGAAACACCACTCCTGGATTCGTATTTTCATCGGATAATTTTGATTGGCTCTTCACTTCAGCAAGAACGATTCTTTTTACCTTTTTTGGATTATCCGTATCGATGTTGATGGCAACCGCACCATTTCCTCTGGTTTTATATCTGATGTTCGGATTCAATCGAATTAAAAGTGGATAACCAACCGGATCTCCATAATTCTTCAGTTTCTCCACTAATACTGCTGCGATGTATGTTGTGCAGCCACCTTCGCTCCGGGAGTCGGTGTCATCGATTCCAATGATCATCTGATCGTACAAGATTTTAATTATGGTTACTGCTATTTATGTGCATGAGCATCATTCAACCGAACTACACAGATGGATTGGTTCATGTGGTCGTTCAGGATCTGCACACAAACGAGGTCTTGATGTGCGCATACATGAACAAAGAGGCATTCGAACTGACACTGGAGACAAACATAGCGCATTACTGGAGCAGAAGTCGAAAAAAGCTCTGGAAAAAGGGAGAAAGTTCAGGGCATCTCCAGAAGGTCCATGAGGTATTGATCGATTGTGACTGCGATGAACTGCTGCTCAAAGTTGAGCAGATCGGAGGCGCCTGCCATACAGGATACCGGTCATGCTTCTATCGAAGAATCGATGGCGAGGTCATTGGCGAGAAGGTGTTTGAGCCGTCTGATGTGTATTGATCGCCTCATAGATGTATGACTGTCTTTTTGGTCATTCACAAATACCAGATCAAGACAGATGCAAAGACAATTGCAAGAGAGCAAAAAATATAATCACAACGTCTGAATTTCATCACCTGTGCTGTTGCACCACGTGATGCTGCCACGGTTCTGGTTGCTGCCTGCCCGATGCTGCTTCTCACAAATACGGTATCAGGCAGGCGCTCGTTTCACAAGCAGCCGCCTGAATTTTGCATCGAATGGCGCACTGCTACGATTCCAGCTGGACGCACAGAGTTCACTGGCAGAGTCTCCAGTAACACTGTAAGCATGGCAATCCCTACAATGGGTTACCTTTTTATATGAGACGGTGGTTGAGGTAGGTGGCGTCTTTGGATGTTGGTAATCATGAATAGGTATAATCAGACAGGGAAAATGAATGCTTTTTTGAGTGCGCTTAACTGCGCGGGCATGATTGTGCGTTCGATGCTTGTGAACGCGGGCGAGGATGTGGCGTATTGTAGACAGATTCAACAATGGTCAGATTCATGTGATTGAACTGGAGTAAACAATCAAAAAACCAGGAGAATCTCATGTACACTCGAAAAAGGGTAATTGGATTGGTTATGCTGATATTGATCAGCGGAATGACCTGCATTGGATCTAATGCAGAATATGCGTGTGCTGCCAACATAAGCGGGGACATCCCGCATGATAATTGGACGGATACGGTTTATAACGAGATTCACAACAGCCAGATTAAGAATTTAACGTGGAGTGCTGTTTTCAACCATAGTGGGGAACGTGACGCCTGCAAATACGTTGGAAAGAGCATTGATTCAACGAATCTCGTCTGTAAAAATCTCTATGGTAACCGGACAAACGATAGTGCAGAGAATATCAAACTCAAGCATTCGATGACGGGCAACATCCAAAGATCGGTGGTAGATACGAATAACAACCGGATTGAGGATTATCTGGAAGAACAGGCGATGCGCGCTACCACCGATGCTGACACTGATCTCAATGTTATCGTTATGTACCGCAAAAAATCATCTGAGCCATCGTATTCTGCTTCATACAGCACATCGAGCGTATTAAATGCACTGGGAGCAACAGTAAAATATAATTATAGAGTCATAGATGCGACCGCACTATCGATACCTGCAGGGAATCTGGATGATTTAGCAGAAGTTCCCGGAGTCAAAATGATATACCTCGACCGCGAGGTCCATGCTCTGCTGGATACGAGCGTTCCGGTGATCAAAGCTGATCAGGCGCGCTCTATTTTCGGTGTTTCCGGAGAGAATGTGACCATTGCGGTCATTGACACCGGCATCGATGCATCGCATGAATCGCTCGATGATCTGGACGACGATCCTGCAACAGACGATGATAAGGTGATTGCCTTTAAGGATTTTGTGAACAGCCGGGCAGATTCTTATGATGACAACGGGCATGGAACCCACTGCGCGGGTATTGCTGCAGGGACTGGCGGAGAGTCGGGTTATGTTGGAGTCGCACCCATGTCGAGGCTGGTTGGTGTGAAGGTACTGGATCAATACGGATCCGGTTCCACATCCGATTGTATAGCCGGAATTGAATGGTGTGTTCTGAATAAAGATGTTTACGGTATCGATGTCATCTCGATCAGTTGGGGTGATGACATGAATGGCGACGGCACGTCTCCGACCGAGATTGCATGTGATTCTGCGGTGGATGCCGGGATGGTCGTCTGTGTGGCTGCTGGTAATTCAGGACCAGGCAGTGGCACGGTCGGCACACCGGCATCTGCCAAGGACGTGATCACGGTTGGGGCGATTGACGATTCCATGGATATTGCATTCTTCTCTTCGAGGGGACCCACGGCAGATGGCAGGATAAAGCCCGACGTCTGTGCTGTTGGCGTGGATGTGACTGCGCCGGCAGCGAATTCCGGGGACGGGTATGTCGCCCACGACGGAACCTCGATGGCAGCACCGCATGTGGCAGGGGTTGCTGCCCTGATGATCGAGTACAATCCGTACATCACCCCATCAGAGGTAAAAGAGATTCTGCACAACACATCCACCGATAGAGGAGACCCTGGTCCTGATAATACGTATGGGTGGGGTGTTGTGGATTCGGTTGCAGCTCTCTGCAATGTCAGTGCGATACGGATCACGATCGGTGCAGGCGGTCCTTACGATCCCGGAGATCAGGTGACGATCACCGGATCCACATCGAACCGCACCATGTCAGTGTCAGCGACGGTGAATGTCACCATCACCTCGCCGGATGGATCGGTTGTTGCGTTCAATACCACGACATCAGACAGTGAGGGAGATTTCTCTGTAGACTTCGTGCTTCCTGACGATTCCGAACCCGGTAATTACAGCGTGGAGGTGACAGCCAGTTATAATGACGAAACCGGTCGGAGAGTTGCCACTTTCAAGGTTGGAACCCTGATTGTAGGGATGAATGCGCCTGATATGGTTATTACAGGAGATCCGTATCTGCTCGAAGGTTATGTCAGGTACGATGATGGCACGCCTGCCTCCGGTGCTGATGTCAATGTTACAATCAGAAATGTGAATGGTACAGCGGTATACACCAACCACACAAATTCAAACGCGACTGGACATTTTTCTATCCGGTGGACTCCGGCAGAAGCAAGCATATATCACGTCAGGATAACCGCGCGGGATGCTGCAACATTGAAGGTGGGGCTCAACAGAACAACATTTCAGGCTCCATGCGGCATCGTTGCGGTAGCTGTGCTCGACTCATTGGGTGCAGACTACAACGAAAGTGCGATCTGGGATGATCTGAACAGAGATTGGTACAAATATGGTGAGTATCTCATCGATATCAACTATACAGCGCTTAACAAGGAAGATATAACCTACGCTGATCTCGATAGATGCGGGGCAGATGTGCTCGTCATATCAGATGCGTGGGACAACGGCGCATATACCGGAAATAACTGGCAGTTTAC
>PIXW01000105.1 GCA_003601535.1 ANME-2 cluster archaeon | reverse complement strand
ATCCAATGAACGACTTAACCACTGCTTTTGCAGTGCCAAAGAGCGAAGGCAATGCTCAACATAGGATGTTTCAAAACATTCTGCAGTATCGCGGGGTGAGATTGCAGAATGTGGTTGTGAGGTGGTTGGGCGGTCGGTCAGGTAATATTGTCCCAAAGCCCGCTATACCAGAAGATTAAAGAGCATCCTCATATCTATTCGCAGAGATTTGATGATGGCAGCGGCTTGATGAAAGTTTATATTTATATGATTTTAAGTTAATAAGATTATCCTAAAAGTGCCATCGGTGTGCCGCTCATTGTCCCGACCACAAACGCAAGCAAAGCCACAGCCATTGCCCGCTTAAATGATCGCGACGAGTGAGCAGCATCGCCCTTTATCAGTTGCAGTATCGCAATCAGGAAACAGAGATCGGCGAACAGTATCACAACGAGATACCAGACCGAGAACCCGGTGAAATACGGCATCGGGCTCAATATCACTGCAATTATACCAGCGAACGATGCAATATTTCCGGCGCGCTTCTGCCCGACGCGGATCGGAAGCGTGACAGCACCCATGGCAAGGTCGCCCTCGATGTCCTCGATATCCTTTGCGATCTCCCGTGCGATCGTTGCAAGCATCGCAAGCGCAAACAATCCGGATGTTCGATAGAGACCCGCAGTCTCAAAGAGCGCACCTCCGAAGAGGAACGTGGAGCCTGTCAGATATCCGATGCAGATATTTCCAGCGAGCGCGGTTTGTTTCAGATTACGGGCATAGATTATGAGCAGTATCGAGTTTACGAGAGCGATAACAAAACAGATGGTATTGATAAAGCAGGATAATGCGATCCCGATTCCGAAGAGCAGAAACGAAAGATACAGCGCAGTATTCCTGCTCACCCGCCCTGAGGGTATCGGACGCGCCGGTTTATTGATCGCATCGATATCCGCATCAAAAAAATCATTGATCGCGTTTCCTGCGCCTGTGATCAGGAAAACAGAGGAGAATACGAGTATCACCCCTGGAACCGGTATCTGGGTCATGCCACAAACGATTCCCGCGCCGATCGCCGCGGCAAAGCCAGCCATCGCGCAGTTACCTATCCTGAAAAGCCTGATCAATCAACTTTCCCTCTTCACTTCAAGCATCCGGTCGAGCGCATCTTTTGCTTTTTTCTGCACATCCTCAGGTATGGTAACGACATGTTCAAGATTCTCAAGCGAACGAACCACTTCGAGAAGCGTGACCATCTTCATAGGAGGGCAGATCGTGTAATCAGAGACTGCATAGAATCGTTTCTCTGGAAATTCCCTCTCCAATCGGTGCAGCATTCCTGATTCGGTTCCGATGATGAACTCATCCGAGCGCGAAGCTCTGACATGCCTGATCATCCCCTCGGTTCCGTACACTCCATCTGCGAGATCGATTGTTTCCGGTCTACATTCAGGGTGCACAAGCACCTCTGCGTCCGGGTGTCTCTTCTTCGCATCAGTGATATCGGATGCAAGGATCTGATGATGTGTCGGGCAGTACCCATCCCACGGCATGACCTTCTTATCTGTGAACCTGGCAGCATAGAGCGCAAGATTCTTATCAGGCACAAAGATGACCTCCTCACAGTCAAGCGAGTTCACAACCTCGACCGCATTTGCTGAGGTGCAGCAGATATCGCTCTCTGCTTTCACTGATGCGCTCGTGTTCACATAACAGACCACCAGAGCATCCGGATACGTTCGTTTCATCTCAATTAGCTTCTGCTCTGTGATCATCGCAGCCATCGGGCATCTGGCATCGGTATCCGGTATCAATACCATCTTATCAGGGTTCAGAATGGCTGCAGATTCTGCCATGAAATCAACACCGCAGAAGAGGATCACATCAGCATCGGTCTCTGATGCCTGTATAGCGAGTGCAAGCGAATCACCAACGAAATCCGCAATATCCTGAATCTCAGGACGCTGATAATTGTGGGCAAGGATGACCGCATCCCTCTCCTGTTTCAACCTCATGATTCTTTCGATCATGCTGGCTTTTTGGTGTACATTCGTTATAAATCGACGGGAACACCCTGCAATCAGGTAACCTTTAATAATCCGGAATGCAACATTGGATGATTGCGTGTCCCGATGTGGTAGCGGATATCCTTAGGGCCTGCGGAGCCTTAGACCCGGGTTCGAGTCCCGGTCGGGACGCTTTATAAGGAGAATAAATCATGAAATGGCAAGGAGATTCAAGACGCAGGTCAAGCGGCGGAAGGATTATCAGATCCCGTGGAAAGCGAAGGTTCGAGATGGGCCGCGAGCCCGCTGACACCCATCTTGCACCGGTGCGCAGCAAGAAGATACGCACCTTTGGCGGAAACCAGAAGCTACGTCTCTTCAGATGCGATGTGGCGAACGTGACCAATCCAGAGGATGGCACAACCCAGAAATGTGTGATCGAGACCGTCGAGGGGAATCCTGCAAATCAGTACTATACCCGTCGAAATATCATCACAAAGGGAGCGATCATCAAGACGAATCTTGGTTCAGCGCGAGTAACCAATCGACCAGGGCAGGAAGGAATCGTCAACGCTGTGTTGATGTAGCAAGAAAATCTTAATATGCATGGATGCATTGGATCATCAGTGAATGATACCGCAGTCCTTCGGATTTCCGTCATGGTCGGTTATGGAAGGGCTCGTAGCTCAGTTAGGCAGAGCACCGGGCTTTTAACCCGATGGCCAAGGGTTCAAATCCCTTCGAGCCCGTCATATTATGTTTTTGCGGAGGGATTCACATAGGATTCAGTATACTCGACCATATAATGGTCCCGGAACATCGGGTACTCGATGATGATGAGATAGAGGAAGTATTGAGTAAATACAACATTGAAAAAGAGAAACTGTCCAAGATATTGACAAGTGATCCGGTAATAAAAGAGATTGGTGCAAATGCAGGCGATGTTGTAGAGATCACAAGAAAGAGTGAGACTACTGGCGAATCTAAGTTTTATCGTCTTGTAATCGAATGAGGAAAACATGTTAGATCGGAAAAAATTATCAGAGAGCTATTTTGCCAAGAACAAGATCGTGCAGCACCAGATCGATTCATTCAATGAATTCGTAGATCATGGTCTTCAGAAGGTCGTAGATGAGATGGGCGTTATTGAAACCGAGATCAGTGGCACCGATGAGGGTGCAGAGACGTATGTTCGTCTTGGCGCGGTCTCGGTTGGATATCCTGTGGTGAAGGAGGCTGATGGAGCGGTTGATCGATTGTTTCCATCCGATGCGCGGCTGCGCAATCTCACATATTCAGCGCCGATCAATCTCGAGATGACCGTTGTGCAGAATGGAATAGAAAGCGATCCAAAGGGTGTGGAGATCGGCGTCCTGCCGATTATGCTGCGATCAAAGGTCTGCAACCTGTATGGGCTATCAGATAAGGAATTGCGGGAGCATGGCGAGGATCCGCTCGATACTGGCGGGTATTTCATCACCAACGGCACCGAACGGGTGATCATGACACTCGAGGATCTTGCCCCGAACAAGATCATGACCGAGATAGAGTCCAAGTACGGGGATGAGATTGAGATTGCCAAGGTCTTCTCAGAGCGGCATGGATACCGGGCATTGACCGTGGTCGAGCGCGGGCGTAAATCGATACTTGAGGTTTCATTCCCGTCGGTTCCTGGACGTATCAATTTTGTCACACTTGTTCGGGCACTCGGACTTGAGACCGACGCTGATATCGTAGAAACAGTATCAGATGATCCTGAGATTCAGGAGTTCATGTCAGAAAATCTCGAAGCGGCACATAATCTTGGGGTATTTACAAAGGAGGATGCACTTGAAGAGATCGGAGGTATCGTTGCGGCAAGGCAGGCAAAGGAGTACCAGACACGGAGAATCGGCTATGTCCTCGATCGATATCTACTCCCGCATCTTGGCAATGATGAGAAAGATCGGCTGGTAAAGGCTCATTTTCTGGCAAGAATGGCTGAGGCATGCTTTGAGATTGCTCTGAAACGAAGGGGCGTGGATGATAAGGATCACTATGCAAATAAAAGATTAAAACTCGCAGGAAATTTGATGGAAGATCTGTTCCGTGTCTCGTTCAACCGGCTTGCAAGAGATATCAAGTATCAGATAGAACGCGCAAGCATGAGGAAGCGTGAACTGAACATCATGACCGTGATACGCCCTGACGTGCTCACCCAGCGGATCGTTTACCCGCTTGCAACAGGAAACTGGGTTGGCGGACGTACTGGTGTGGCGCAGCTGCTCGATCGCACCGATCACATATCCTCGTTATCCCACCTGCGCAGGGTAATCTCGCCATTATCGAGAACACAGCCGCATTTCGAGGCAAGGGACCTGCATCCGACGCAATGGGGCAGATTGTGCCCATCCGAGACGCCGGAAGGTCCAAACTGCGGTCTTGTAAAGAACTTTGCCCAGATGGTGGAACTGTCCACAGGAATCGAGGATGTTGAGAGCATCAAGAACGAGTTGTATGCGTATGGCGCGATTGCAGTATAAGAGGTTTGACCAATGACCGGTAAGATATTCTTAAATGGTGAACTGGTCGGCACTCATGAAAATCCTGATGAACTGGTGCGCGAGATCAGGAGGGGCAGGAGGCAGGGTGCAATAACCAACCAGCTCAATGTTGCGCTTCAGGGACGCGATGTGATCATCAATACCGATATGGGCAGGGCTCGCAGGCCTCTGATCGTGGTGGAAGGTGGCAGACCGCTGGTAACCGAAGAGCATATCAGCCAGCTCGAAAGGCGTGAAATCGATTTTGATGATCTCGTATCACAGGGTGCGATCGAGTATCTCGATGCCGAAGAGGAAGAGAACGCGTTAATCGGTGTAGATGAAGCGGATATCACGCCAGAACATACCCATCTCGAGATCGATCCATCCCTGATTCTTGGAATATCCGCTGGCATGGTTCCATTTCCGGAGCATAACGCATCTCCGAGAAACACGATGGGCGCTGCTATGATTAAGCAGTGCATCGGAATTCCAGCATCAAACGTCAAACTGAGACCTGATACTCGCGGACACATCCTCCATTATCCACAACGTGCGCTCGTGAACACTCCAACGGCATGCGCGATCGGTGCGGATGGTCGCCCAGCAGGTCAGAACTTTGTTGTTGCGGTTTTATCGTTCGAAGGTTACAACATCGAGGATGCTCTTGTTGTGAACAAAGGCTCGATCGAACGCGGGCTCGGGCGCAGCCATTTCTTCAGGACACTTGAAGGCGAGGAGCAGCGGTATCCTGGCGGGCAGGAGGATCGATTCGAGATCCCTGACGCTGAGGTCAGGGGCGCAAGAGGCGAGGACGCTTATGCGCATCTGGACTCTGACGGTCTGATCAATCCGGAAACGGTTGTCGGTCACGGGGATGTTCTCATCGGAAAGACATCTCCACCAAGATTCATTGAGGAACCAACAGAACTCGGACTTGCTCCACAGGAGCGCCGGGAAAACTCAGTAACCATGCGATCAAACGAGAAAGGGATCGTGGATACGGTGACCATAACCGAGTCTTACGGAACCAGGCTTGCGAGAGTGAAGGTCAGAGATCAGCGAATACCAGAGATCGGGGATAAATTCGCATCAAGACACGGACAGAAAGGCGTCATCGGGTTGATCGTCCCTTATGAGGATATGCCATTCACTGAAGCAGGGATCGTTCCTGATCTGATCTTAAATCCGCATGCAATTCCATCCCGGATGACCATCGGGCACGTGCTCGAGATGATCGGCGGAAAGGTTGGTGCGCTTCAGGGAAGAAGAATCGATGCTGCAGCATTTTCAGGTGAGACCGAGGATGAACTGCGAGCTGCGCTGCAGGAATGCGGCTTTGCGCACACAGGAAAGGAGGTGATGTACGATGGCGTCACTGGTGCACAGATTCAGGCAGATATATTCATCGGGATCATTCTGTACCAGAAACTCCACCACATGGTCGCATCCAAGATTCATGCGAGATCGAGAGGACCTGTTCAGGTCCTGACGCGACAGCCAACCGAGGGACGTGCAAGAGAAGGCGGTCTCAGATTCGGAGAGATGGAGCGAGATGTCCTGATCGGTCATGGCGCAGCACTCTCACTAAAAGAACGCTTGCTTGATGAATCGGACAAGGTAACAGAGCTGGTCTGTAAAAACTGCGGGATGATCGCTACCTTTGATCGGAGAAAGAATGTCGCATTCTGTACCAACTGCGGCGCTGAGACCGACATATACCCGGTGGATATGAGTTATGCATTCAAACTACTGCTCGATGAGATCAAATCGCTTGGCGTTGCTCCAAGACTGGAACTGGAGGATGCTGCATAGATAAAACAATGGCAATCCACCCAATCGAATACCGGTACGGAAGCAGTGAGATGAAGCAGGTGTGGAACGAGGAGACACGCCTCCGTAAACTGCTTCAAGTGGAAAGCGCGCTTGCGAGGGCTGAATCTGATGTGGGATTGATTCCGGCAGAGGATGCTGGTGTTATCGCAGAAAGCATAGGTCAGGTCTCGCTTTCCCGGGTGAAAGAGATCGAGGATGAGATTCACCATGATGTCATGGCTCTTGTGCTCGCGATATCAGAGCAGTGCGGGGACGCAGGGAAATGGGTACATTTCGGTGCGACATCGAGTGATATTCTCGATACCGCAACCGCGCTACAGATGCGTGATGCGATTAGAATCATCAGAGAGAAATTATATCGATTGCTTGATGTGCTTCTCAAGCAGTCCGATGCCCATAAGCAGACGGTCTGTGCCGGGCGCACGCATGGACAGATCGGCGTCCCGACCACTTACGGGATGCGGTTTGCGATATGGGCGTGCGAGATCGACCGGCATATCGAACGACTGGATCAACTGAGTCCGAGAATCGTCGTTGGCAAGATCGGCGGCGCTGTCGGAACGCAAGCCTCGTTTGGAGAGAACGGCATTGCGGTTCAGAAGAAGACGATGGAGTATCTCAATCTCGAACCGGTTGATGTCGCAAACCAGATCATCCAGCGTGATCGACATGCAGAGCTCGTACTGTGGATGGCAAATACCGTGACAACACTGGATAAGATATGCACAACGATCAGAAACCTGCAGAGAAGCGAGATCGCAGAGGTCGAGGAGGGATTCGGAGAGCGGCAGGTCGGATCCTCAACCATGCCGCACAAGCGCAACCCGATCAAATCAGAGCAGGTATGCGGACTTGCGAGAATCGTCAGGGCGATGGTAGAGCCGGAACTTCTGAATAACACGCTGTGGGATGAACGAGATCTGACGAACTCATCCTGCGAGCGAATCGTCTTCCCGGAAGCGTGCATACTGACAGACCATCTGATCAACCTGACAACAAAAATTATAACTAATTTGAAATTTTATCCGGAGAATATCCAGCGGAATCTTGATCTGCTCAATGGATTGAATATGGCAGAGCCTGTCATGATCGCGCTCGCAAAGCGGATCGGACGGCAGGAAGCGCATAGGATCATCCGGGATTGCTCGATGGAAGCACGCGAGAGCAGAAAGAATCTCAGGGATGTGCTGCTGGAACGAGATGATGTCACGCTTGATGCGGATGAGATCGAGGCAGCGATGGATCCGTACGGCTATACCGGAACAGCAGTCGAGCAGGTGGATAGGGTTGTTGCGAGATTGCAAAAACGGGTGCAGGCTTATAAGATTTGAATTTTTGGTTTTAATAATTCACGGGTTGGCTGAACATGCAGGAGCACAACTCCTGCACAGTCAGGAGCGTTGGAATGTCCACCCCATCCCTTTGAAGGTCGTGCGAGAGTTTGGTGACAACAGGCAGTGTTATTCCTGTCTTTTCCAGAATTTCCGGATTTGAGAAGACGTCTCTCGTATTCCCGTCCAGTACGATCCTCCCATTCTCCATCACAACCGTTCTTCTGGCATAGTTTGCTACGATGTTCATATCGTGGGTGATGAGAACGATCGTCTTTCCAAGTTCGTTCAGGTGCTGGATCTGATGCAGAAACCGGTTCACATGTCCCCAGTCCTGTCCTGTAGTGGGCTCGTCGAGCACGATGATATCCGGTTCCATCGCGAGGATGGATGCCACAGCAAGGCGCTGGCGCTGACCCCGGCTGAGAGAGTGTGGGTGTCGATTTTGAAACCTGGTGAGTTCCATCATTGCAAGGGCTGCATCCACTCGCTGTTTGATGGTGCGATCATCGAGCCCGATGTTTTTCAGACCAAATCTCAGTTCCTGGGCAACACTATCTGTAAAAATCTGATTGTCAGGGTTCTGGAATAGATACCCGACCTTCTGGGCAAGCGCTGCTACGGTCATTCTGGATACATCGCTGCCATCGATGAAAATGTTTCCTTTCTTCGGTCGCAGAAGCCCGATCAAATGGCTTACAAGGGTGGTTTTTCCTGCACCATTGTGTCCGATGAGTGCCACAAAATCACGCTCTGGAATCACAAGGTTGATGTCCTCAAGCCCGATTCTGCCATCATCAAATACATGCCACAGGTTCTTGATCATGATCTTGGGTTTCCGGGTGGCGGATGGTGTGCGTGCGGTTTTGAAACGTATGGAACTGGCATGTCCATCGCTGAGTAGATGATGCAATCTGGCAAGTATTGATCTGTATGATGAATATACAGGCGAATCACATTCAGAATCAGAGCCTCCAGAACCGTTTTTTATCGCATGATCGATCTCTGATAATTGAGGCAGACATATCCCGATCCTTTTCAACCGTTCGTGTGCATGGTTAAAGATCTTGTCTGGCGCACCGTCCATTATAATTTTCCCTTGATCCATAACAACAACGCGATCAGCAAGATGTATCACTTCATCAATCTTATGTTCGATCAGGATGATGGTCATATCCTTCTCCTGATTCAACCGCCTGATAAGAGAGAGGACCTCGCTGGTTCCGACCGGATCGAGATCGGATGTTGGCTCGTCCAGAACCATGATTCCTGGTTCCATTGCAAGCGTACCCGCGATTGCAACCCGCTGCTTCTCACCACCGGATAGCGTGAAGATGAAATGGTTTCGCATACGATCCATGCCGACGGTGTGTATAGCCCGCTCCATCCGTTCCAAAATCTCTTTTTTTGGCATTCCAAGATTCTCCGGACCAAAAGCAATATCTTTTTCAACTGTAAGTGCAAATAGCTGTGTATCCGGATTTTGAAATATGATTCCGATATCCATTGCCATTTGATGTACTTTATGACTCCGGACATCCCTTCCATTCACCATTACATCTCCTTTCAGGGTTCCACCTGTGACTTTCGGCACCAGACCGTTCAGACACTGGATGAGTGTGGACTTTCCGCAGCCGCTTGGACCGAGGATCAGTACAAACTCGCGGTCATCGATGTGCAGGTCGATGCCGCGGAGTACAGGCTCAGACATATTCGGATAGGTGTAGCTGAGGTTTCTGATATCGATCATGTTATTGTGATTCGCTTGTAGTGGGAGATATGTTCCATAAGTCTTAAATAGTATCATAAAATTCAACTATCCGATGCGAGGATTGTTCCGATATGAGCAGAAAGATACGGTCATGCACCGGCTCGATCCGCGAGTGAAACTGATCTGGGTACTTGGAATGTCGGTTATAAGCATGCTGCTCGGCACACCGCTCCTTCTGATCATTGCATTCCTGTCTGTACTGCCGTTCTGGATGATCATCAAGCCATCCGCAGCAAAGGTCCGCGCAATACTGTTCGTGTTTGGCACGATGGTCTTTGGATTCATGTTCACGCAGTCGCTCTTTTATTATTGGGGCGATCCGGAGAGTCCCACGTTTACCATCATCCCTGCTGCGTTTCCTGTGATCGGATATCTCACAGGAGGAGTGCATTTCTACGCAGAAGGCGCGGTATATGGGTTGATCCAGTCGCTCAGGTTCATGACCACTGTAAGTGCGGCTTCCGCATTCGTTGCAAGCACACACCCGAGTGAACTCCTTGTTGGACTGGTGCGATTTGTAAAAATTCCGCGCACCGATATCTGGCTTGGAGTTCCGAACGAAATCGCATTTATGGTATCATCCGCGGTCGGTTTTGCGCCATCGATGATCGAGGAGAGTATGATCATCATAAGTGCGATGCGGGCACGTGGACTTGAGCTAAAAGGCGGCATCAGGACAAAGATCAGGGCGCTGCGATACATCTTCTTCCCGATGGTGGTTGGGCTTCTGCGCAAAGGAAGACAGATCGCAATAGCTGCCGATGCACGTGCATTCCGTGCGACAAAGAACCGCACCTTTGTGGATGAACTGCGGTTATGTATGAGTGATTACGTTATGCTGATCTACGTTGCTGTGCTTGTTGGATCCGGAATATACATGAGTTCCATCGGTTTTGGTGGAACAGTGCCGGGGCTGGGAACATGATTGTTCTTCGCAGATGGCTGACGATCCCGGTCTTCGCCATTGTAATTTTTTCATCAACTGCCATGGCTGGCGAATGGCAGGGCAGCGGCACTCCATTGTATACGATAGCATCAGGCAGCCTGCATGGCGGCGTGTATGTGGACGGAGGGCACGGGGTAACCTACGTGAATCCATACACCGAGTACTTTGATCTCCCTGATAATATAATTTATGCCCGCCTTTATGTGCCGATGTGGAATTATAATAAAGGAGATACGCTGACCGTCTCAATCAATGATTACCAACTCAAAACACGGGAAGAACCAGATTATCTTGCTGCATGGGGGGTTTCCTGCTACGTATATAATGTCACAGACATTGCATTCAAAAAAGGGCTCAATCTGATCTCAGCCAGTTATGAGAACAACAACGGCGCCCCTTATGCAATATTTCTTGTTGCAGTCTATGAGAATAGCAGCATGCCGTATACCCGGTTCTGGATCGATGAGGGAAACGATGCGCTCAGCAAGGCGATTGCCGGTGGCACTGTTAGAACCGAGGGGGAAGCCTTGTTTCCAGGAGATGTGGATCTGAATACGGTTGAAAAAGCAGATCTGTGGACTGTGATGATCGCAGGTACGCCAGGGGAGGTTGATGAATTATGGTTCAACTCAAGACTTCTTGGAACCGACATAGGAAGAGAAAAAACCGGAGGATACCTTGATTTTGATCATTTTGATGTGACCGACGGTCTCATCGAGAGTAACAACACGGTTATCTTCAAAAGAGGTGATGAACAGTACCTTCATCCATTCAATGCAATTCTGGTGGTTGAACATGGCAGCAGTGTCACTGGTGATACGAAATTGAGGACCTATCCGAAACAATCTTCTGTTCGATCTGGTATCCCGGTTCCGGTAATCGCCGTGATTATAATTTTGATCATTGCATTTTCCCTGATGTATCTGAAGAAACGAGGGCAGAAGAAGATATGAATTACAAATTAATAATTTTTGCCATGATACTGACATTATTATCGTCTTCTGTGGCGTATGCGTCCAACAATAGCGATGGCACAGATATCGATATCAAGGTTATCATACCCGATCGAAAGGAAGGGGTGTTTGCATCCGATAAGCTGGTTGCTGGCGGCTCTATCGAAGGTGCACGTATCGTCTTTGAAAATCATGGCGCACAAACTACAGGCGTGACCGCAAACATCACGGTTCCTGATTTACTGTCAGTATCGGTACCAACGCAGGAAATGAGTGACCGGATCACGCAGTATGGTAATACTATAACAGCCAATCCTGGAGAGATACAAAGCGGAGACTCTGTTAGTGTGCGGATTCGAGTAAAGCCTCCTGACTCGATTCCAATGAAGACCGAAGCATCGTTTCACATAACTGCGACATCAGACGGCAGCATGACCGAATACACACACCACATAACAATCATTCCACCGCCGTCATGGATCACTTATGGCACCATCATAATCAGTTTATTGCTGCTTGCCATAGTGATTTTAGCAGTCAGACGGTTCGGAATTCTTGAGATGTACACAACAATCGATCTCGTCACAATAGCACTGCTTGCAGCGCTCGCTGGTGTTGTGTTCAGGTGGTTCTGGCAGACGTTTAATGACCTGTTAGGGCCCTTTGGCGGATTATTGTTCACCATACCTGTATCAGCGCTGATGGTCGTTGCTTTACATCTCGTAAGAAAACCTGGCACAGCCACGCTCTTGTTTCTTGTTGACCAGATCGTCTGTATGGTGGTCTGGGGTTCGAATATCACGGTCTGGGTCGGATGGTATCTGATCGAGGGTGCGGTTGTGGATGCTGAGGTTGTGCTCTTCAGGATGAATTATGCAGATACGCGGATTGCATGCATGATCTATGGCATGTCGCGGGGGTTTATTTCGTACTGGATATTCTACTTCCTCTTCGCGCCTGCTGCATGGAAGATCTGCTATGCAGAATGGTACTCATGGCTTCAGGTAGGGGTTGCTGCCCTCGGTGGCATCATCGGAGGTTCGATCGGGTATGATGCCGCTCGGAAGATGAGGAGTGCGGTGATGTGAAGAAATGTTTATATGGTGGTGTTTACGTGTCTTTTGCATCAACAATAATACACATCGGTGAATGATGACATGAAACATATAATAATAGTGATATTAGTATTATTCCTAATACCAGTTGCATCTGCACAGTATTCCTCTGATGGGTTCAACCTGAACGCAATCAAACATGATGTGATCGCCGGAGGCGTCTATGTCAATGGCGGACATGGTGTGGGCACCTCACCCTACAGCGAGGTGTTTGAGAACGTTCCTGACGGTGTTACGTTTGCGCGTCTGTATGTGGGGGTAAAAGGCGGAACAAAGGAAGCGACTGGCTGGGTTACAGTAGTATTCAATGAGCACGATCTCGGAACAATCTCTCTTGAAGGAATCAACGATACCAATCCGAATGTCTACTGCTCAGGAAATGGTGAATACTGGATATATTATGATGTAACAAACCATATCGCCAACAGCAATGCTGTAACCATCACCACAGGCGGCGAGATCGATGGCAGGGTCAAAGGCACGTCACTCGTTGCAGTATACAACGATCCATCTGAAACCGATAAGGAATTCTGGATCTGCGAGGGGAATATCAATCTGAATTATCGGACCGGACATGATGATGAGACCATCCGTTTTGACGGGACGATCACAGACGAGGTTAAATCCGCTACACTCTGGACGATGTACCTATCCGGAAATGAAGGTGTGAACGACACGCTAACATTCAACAATCATCTGATTGCAGAGGATGCTGCAGACGGTGGACGCATGGAGAACGGAGTGCACAAGTGGAGGGATCTATGCTTTGATCTTGATTGCTGGAATGTTACAGATTATAGACAATCATCCAACAATATAACCTTCGATCGGGGAATAGACGGATATCTGCAACCTGTTGGTGCGGTACTGATCATGGAATACCAGAACGGGCATGATGGAGATAGTTACACAGCAGACAATCCGCTTACCACATACAGACATGGAACCCTCACAGGGGATCTTGTGTACACCATCGGAGACAGCAAGTACTCTGGCAGGTTGCACCCGAACGCCACATACACCGTTGATTTTGACATCGAACTGCCTGAACAGGCAACAGTCGAGTTCGCACGGTTGTATGCGTACTGGACATGGAGTTATATCGAAGCCAATGGTACGTATCCGGATATGCGAGTCTCATTTGCTGGAGAAGAGATAAACCCCGATCAAACGTTTACAGATCGCAAAGGGAGACCTCCTTATGATTATCCAGCCGGAACATACTGCTATGATGTGACCGATCAGGTCGGGTCAGGTGGAACGTACACAGCAGTCGTCGAGAATGCAGCCAGCGATTTCAAGAAGTTCAGCATGGATGGGATCGGGCTCCTGGTCGTTTATAATGATCCGGATGGCGGTGAAATCGAGTACTGGATCAAAGAGGGGTGTGATATCATCTATGCCGACAAAAAAGGTAATATAACACCAGAAGAAGCGACCACCAAACTGGTTTTCGAGGGAGAAATCCATCCTGATAATGTAAAGAGAGCGATCCTTACAACGGTCGTCGCTTCAGGGGATAAAGGTGAAAACGCATTGTTATTCAATAAAAAAAGATATGATGGTGTGTATACTGGCAACCCCTACCGCGATCTCGCAATCGATGAACGCGATGTGAGAGAGCATCTGATAGCACAGGATAACATGGTCAGGATCGAGGACGACGGTGACTATATGATTCCAAGCAATGCGTTTCTGGTGGTCTATCATGGGTCACATCCATCGTCACAATCAACACCAGGGTTTGAATCGCTCTTTACCATTCTCACAATTCTTGTATTAATCATTGTAGCGAAGAGAATGTCATGAACTGGACTGGTGGGATAAGCCGGAACTCGTATCAACCGACGATCAACGATTCCAACATTCCTCCATTGTGAGAGAAACCGCATTATTTATATACCAGAAGGTCATATACAGGGTATGGAATTCGGAGCAGATTCATATATTGCGTTCTTACAACCATCCATCCCCTCAAACGCAACCGTTCCGAATTCCCTAACTATTCTGAGCGTGGTGGTATGCGTCCGTATGTGTTCATAAATGCTGCCATGAGTGCAGATGGAAAAATTTCAGCATACACACGAAAGCAGGTATCCATCTCCGGAGATCACGACCTTCGGCGTGTGGATCAGCTGAAATGCGGTGCGGATGCTGTCATGGTTGGAATAGGTACTGTTCTTTCAGATGATCCAAGCTTGACAGTCAAAAGGGAAGAGTTCCGGAAAAAACGGTTGAATTCCGGAAAGGATGAGAATCCTGTGAGAATCGTTGCTGACAGTCTAGCGAAAACACCGGTCGATGCCGATATTCTCAGAAAGGGAAATGGCAGGCGGATCATCCTCGTCTCCGAATCCGCCCCATCCGGGCGTGTGGACGGATTGCGTGCAGCAGGCGCAGAGATCATAACCGCTGGTGAGAATCAGGTCGATCTCACAGCAGCACTGGAACAGTTGTATGATATGGGTGTCCGCAGGCTGATGGTGGAGGGTGGCGGCACACTGAACTGGGGTCTGATCACTCAGAGACTGGTGGATGAGATATATGTATACATTGGGAATCTGATTCTCGGTGGGTGTTCATCACCGACGCTTGCTGACGGTACCGGTTTTCCTGATTGCGAGAATGCATGTTTGCTTGAGCTGGTATCGCTTGAACCGATGGATGCGGGGTTTGTTGTACAATGGCGGATAAAATAGAGGCAATCGCATGTGATTATGACCGGACACTGACTGATGAGTCGCTGGTCCTATCTAAAAACGCAGTAGTCAGTTTAAAGAATGCGAGGAAGAATGGAATAAAGGTATTTCTGGCATCTGGAAGAAGGCTTCCTTTTTTGGTGGATACAAATGAACGATACGATTTTGTGGATGTGATCATAGCAGAGAATGGTGCTGTCATCTACGATCCTGCGAATGGCACAAAGATACTCCTGGGCGAAGGACTGGAGGAATTGAGATCAGCGTTTGCGGATGCCGATTATGTTAATGTGGAAGAGGTCATCGCTGCAACGACGATCGATCATCTCGAGGATGTGAAGGCGATCATCAGAAGAAACGATCTATCTGTTGATATCGAACTTAACCGGAACGATGTGATGATCATGCCGAAGGGCATCAACAAAGGCAGTGGCGTTGCAAAAGCAGCAGAGATCAACGGGATCCGTAGAGAACATCTTGCATGCATCGGGGATGCTGAGAATGACCTCAGGATGTTTGCAGTCGCAGGTATCAGGGTGGCGGTTGCGAATGCTGTGGAAGATCTCAAGAATGAAGCGGACATCATCTGCAATGAACCGTATGGAGACGGCGTGAAGGAGTTTGTGGAGAGTCTGGTAAGCTAAATGAACGAAATAGATCAGATAACACATAGAATTGTGGTCATGAGCGGCAAGGGCGGCGTTGGCAAGACCACAGTGACAGTCAATCTTGCGCTCACACTGGCTGAGCGCAGAATGAGCGTCGGGCTGCTTGATGCCGATATCACCGGACCGAACATACCAAAGATGCTAAATATCGAGGATGAATTCCCATCCGCAGACGAGGAGCTCATGATACCGGTGTATCTGCCAATCGGATTCTATCACGGAATCTCGGTCATGTCGATGGCTTTTTTGATCGAGAAGGATGCTGCTGTGCCGTGGCGTGGTTCACTCAGAACGGATGCGATACGGCAGTTCATCGAAGAGGTGCGGTGGGGGACACTCGACTATCTACTGATCGATCTACCTCCCGGAACCGGTGATGAACCAATGAGTATCGCACAGTTAATGGACGTGGATGGTGCAATCATCGTCACCACACCACAGGATGTTGCGCTTCTCGATACGAGGAAAGCTGTGAACATGGCAAAATACCTTGAAATTCCAGTTATCGGGATCATCGAGAATATGAGCGGCTTTGTATGTCCGCACTGTGGTTATACGATCGATCTCTTTGGAAAGGGAGGCGGGAAACGTATTGCTGAGGAGATGGATGTACCGTTTCTCGGAAGCGTGCCGCTGGATCCGCTGGTTGTCAGTTCCGGTGACAGCGGCATCCCGTTTGTTGCGGAGATTGATTCTAAAACCGCGAGTTCATTTGAGGAGATCGTGGATCGTGTGGATGAGTTTCTGAAGACGGCTGTTCCATCGTGAATTTCGCAGGTCCCAAACATTCAATGCATCATCCGTGTGATGCTTTCTCTTGTAACCTCAATCTCGTGCAGCGATATGACAACCGTATCATCGATAGTCTCGATGCTCACATCGCCGCCTCCGACCGTTCCGATGATCTGATGTGGCAGACCCCGCAGTTGCCTTATTACCGTATCCGGATCCGGTGTTGCAAGGATCGCGCGCCCGTGCGACTCAGAGAAGAGTGTTGTGTCAGAACCCAGATCCTTCAAATCTGTGAGACCGATCTTCGCACCAACTCCTTGCGCCATCTCCGAGAGCGCAACCGCAATCCCTCCGCTGGAAACATCATGCGCCGATGTGACGCATCCTGTTCTGATCGCACCTATCACCGCGTTGATGATCTTCGATGAATCCGGCGGGGGCACAGGAACACGTCCGCCAGTTGTGCCATAGATCGAATGATACTTGCTCCCGCCGAGTTCGTCTTTCGTCTCTCCAACAAGGATGACCGTATCTCCGGCGTTCGCAAATCCGATCGCAGGGGTCAGGCAATCCTCGAGGAGCCCGACCATGCCGATGCTCGGTGTCGGCGGGATCGCAGTTCCAAACTCATCGCTCTCGTTGTAGAACGAGACATTGCCTCCGACCACAGGGGTACGAAGCTCCCGGCACATATCGCCGATTCCACGTACGGATTCAGCAAACTGCCAGTATATCTCCGGATCCTCAGGGTCTCCGAAGTTGAGGCAGTTCACAATCGCTACCGGATAAGCACCTTTACATGCAAGGTTCATCGCGTTCTCAAGAACCGATCCTGCCGCGCCATGATACGGGTCGATCGCGATGTGCTCCGGGTTGCACCCGCATGAGAGTGCAATTGCAGTCTCACCGTCGATTCGCAGGATGCCGGCATCATCACCCGGCTTCATCACGGTTCGTATCTGGACCTCGTGGTCATACTGGCGGTATATCCACTCCTTTGATGCGATGTTCGGGCTTGCGAGCAGTTTCAGAACCTGGGTCTTCAGATCGTCCCTGATATCTGGTCTCTCTTCTCTTACAGCTTTTTTTTCCGGTCTTCTTGATTCGGTCTCGAATGCAGGCGCACCGCCAGCAATAAAATCGATCGGCAGATCCACGACAACCTCTCCTCTGAACTCGACCAGATACCGCATATCATCTGTGAACTCTCCGACCACGCTTGCATTGAGATCGTATTTGTTAGCAATATCAAGCACCGCCTCGATATTCGATGGATCCACCTCAAGAACCATCCTCTCCTGTGATTCGGCAATCAGGATCTCGTAAGGTGTCATCCCCTGTTCCCGCAAACGAACTCTGTCAAGGTTCAGATGCAAGCCGAGATCTCCTTTTGCGCCCATCTCAGCGCTCGCACCGACGAGCCCGGCAGCACCGAGATCCCGACATGCGAGTACATATCCGGAATCGATTGCCTCGAGAACCGCATCGATTAAAAGCTTCTCTGTGAACGGGTCCCCGATCTGAACACTCGACCGGTCTTCTGACTCGGATTCATCAGACAGGTCACGCGATGCGAACGATGCGCCTCCGAGACCGTCTCTTCCTGTCGTCGAACCCATCAGGATGAGGGCATCGCCAGCATGTTGAGCAGTGGCGGTCACGATATTCTTTCTGTGCGCAAGCCCGACGCAGACGACATTTACGAGCGGATTACCTGAGTATGCGTCTTCGAAGAATGTCTCTCCGCGCACCACAGGAACGCCGATGCAGTTTCCGTAGCCTGCGATGCCATCGATCACATGCTCGAATAGGTACAGGTTCTTTGTGCTCTCCGGCATTCCGAAGTAGAGGAGATCCATGAGCGCGATCGGGCGTGCGCCCATCGAGAGCACGTCCCGGACGATTCCACCGACGCCTGTTGCCGCGCCGTT
>PIXW01000009.1 GCA_003601535.1 ANME-2 cluster archaeon | reverse complement strand
GATGTACGATTCCCACCCTTCGATTCGCTGAATCTCGTCTAAAAAAACAAATATCCTCTCGTGATCCAGAAGTCTCCTTGCGTGGATGAACTCCACGAGGTCGTTTAGGTATTCAGGCGTCGATGGCAGCAGCCTTCTGTCCTCGAAATTCAGGTAGATCGTTGCTTTCTTGTCAACACCGCTATCCAAAAGTTTCTTTATCGTTAAAAACATCAGATACGTCTTGCCTGCTCTCCTCGGACCGATGATGTCGTTTATCAGATCGCTTTTCAGTATCGGTTCGATCTCTCTTGGCATTGTCCGGGGCAGGTCTCTCTGCCAGTACTCTTCTATCGATATCCTTAATCTTTCTTTACGATTTTCCACAATATCGTTAAGATGAGTTAATGATACTTAATATTTCCTGTGCCGGAAGGAGAGTTTTTATTATTTTCCGGAACATGGATTTTGGAAAACCACATAGAGCACGGAGGACACAGAGAAAAATAACAACTCTCTGTACCCTGCCCAAGATTTAAATATTAATGGATGGACTGACGATATATGATCATCGAACTCCAATGATTCAGGGGATAAAGGACGCGGAATCATGACCGGATATAACACAACACAGAATCGAATGATCGCTGGCAGGGCAATCATCAGCGCGCTTGTGCTGGCGGCTGGCAGCGTGTGGATGATGCTTTCACAACTGCGGACGCCTCGATTGCGCTGCAAATCGCAACAGGCAGCCGCCCATTCGACTCGCGCTATGACGTCAGCGGCGATGGCAGCGTCACCTCGCTCGATGCTCTGATGCTCCTGCAGGCGGCGACTGGGAGAGTAGAGATTGGATAAATTCAAGTATCGTGAGCTGATACATCAATGGAAAGGATCAAGATTATTGAGGAAATTGAAATGGATAAATCTGTTGAGATAGAGAACAAATCTAAAGAATATACTGTATATTTTGAAGATAATAAAGATGGAATTCCGAATATTGATAGATTTATTAAGCGTTTAAAAAGGAAGAGTCCAGACGAGATAGTTCATGCCGAGTTTGTCAAGAGATTATTCGAAGGAGATAAATTTAGAGTCACAGACATAGAAGTCACAAATAATGTTAATGGCAGAACCACTGATGTTGATATTGAATTAAATCATAATATCAATCTTCAAATTTGGCATGGCGCCAGTATTTCCACCCATAATATCTTGAAAGGAAAAATTTCACCATTGGGCGGAGTAGAAACTAACTGGAATAAAGATAAAGAAACAATTGAAAGGAAATTGAAACAATTACCAGATGATGAATTTGGTTTGTTAATTTGTTATAATCGGTATTGTGGAATAAATGTTTTACCAGAATGGGAAAGAGAAATACCCGATAATAAAGCAATAGCAGAGTTATATCATGTTAATTATGGTTATGGAATTCAAAATGGAGCCATATTATATCATTCAGATAATTTTAGATATTTTGATTTAGCCAGAGAAATACTTTTGGCTTTGGGATTTCCAATAAAGTAGATTGTTTGTATAATAACAGCAACAGAGGTATGACACTAATGGAGACGATGCATAAGATCCAAACACTTGAAAAATTAATAAATCTCGGCACAGAAGACGGGTTAATCGATAAAACGCTAAGTAAACTCATACAATATAAAACAAATAAGATGGAGCGTGAATTGCAGGAATTAGAAGATTCTATGAAGAAATTTGAATCAAAATACAACATGGATACAGAAACGTTCTATAAAAAGTTTGAAGAAGGTGAATTGGGAGACGAGATGGACTTTCTTGAATGGTATGCCCTATGCGATATGCACAAGCGGATCATGCAAAGACTGGATATCGCAAAACGAGGGATAGATTGAGCATACGCAGATATTTCGATGAATTAAAACTATATCTGGTGACCCACCCCATTGTAGAATCATTTGAGATGATATGTGAGAAAATTGGGGAAAAAGAAGGATATTTAAGAGTTACAATCGGATTACCAGATAATAGCGTGATGTACTGCTTTGAGTACGTGTTATCAGATGGATCGATTGAAATTTCAAAATATAGTTTTCATTGGCAGGACATGGCAGGGAATTTAATTTGCAGGTGGGACAATGCCCCACATCATCCTGAACTGGATAATTTCCCACATCACATCCATACAAAGGGTAAAGTGGGTGCGTCGAGTGAGACGAATCTCAGAAAGGTTTTGAGTGAAGCGAAGGCTGTTCTCAAACAGCAAACAAGACGGGTGGAATAATAAATATAAATGACAAGAATCTCACCCGTCCTTAAACCGCGCCAGAACCGCATCCGCATGTGCCCTGAGTCCCTCTTCGCTTGCTATCGCAACAACCGTATCCCTGATCTGAGACAACCCCTCTTTGCTGATGACCTGAATACTCGATTTTTTTGTGAAGTGGCTGACCGTAAGACCAGAGAAGACTCGTGCATACCCGGCTGTGGGCAGTACATGGTTCGTTCCGGATGCGTAATCTCCAGCCGGGACAGGAGCATAATCGCCCACAAAGATCGAACCGGCATTGTAGATACTGCTCAGCACATTCAGTGGATCCCTGACCATGATCTCAAGGTGTTCCGGCGCAAACGTGTTTGAGAACCCTGTACACTCACTAATCGAGTCGAAGATCAGGATTGCGCCGTGTTCGAGCGATTCTTTGATGATCTCTGATCGAATAGCATCTGCTGCATATCGTTCGATCAGTTCGAATGCCTCATCAGCAACTGCCTGTGATGTTGTTGCAAGGACCGCTACCGCATTCGGATCGTGCTCTGCCTGCGCTATCATGTCTGCGGCGATGAACTCAGGGGTTGCACTCTCATCTGCAATGATCAGAACCTCTGATGGTCCTGCCGGAAAGTCAATCATGGTTGGAACCTGCATCTTTGCTGAGGTCACATACACATTCCCTGGTCCGACGATCCGGTCAACCGCGGGAACGGTCTCTGTGCCGTAAGCCATAGCAGCGATCGCCTGCGCGCCTCCGATGCAAAAGATTCGATCAGCGCCTGCGATCGATGCGGCAGCAAGCGTTAGCGGGTGAACGTGTCCATCTGGCATCGGCGGGGTGCACATAATTACCTCGGGAACACCTGCGACCTTTGCCGGTATGATGGTCATCAGCGCTGTTGATGGATACGATGCCTGCCCACCCGGGACATAAGCGCCGATGCGATCGAGAGGTGTCGTCTTCTGTCCGAGAATGATGCCCGGTGATCCTTCTTTGAGCCAGATATCCGGTTCGAGCTGGGATTCATGGAAGATTCTGATGTTTTCGGCTGCGTTTTCGAGATGCCACAGAATCCCGGAATCGATCTGTTCGAATGCTGCGGATACTGCATCGCTTTTCACCTCAACCGAGGGTGATTGGACACAATCGAACTTTCTGGTGTATTCGATCAACGCTGCATCCCCTCTGCTCTTTACGTCCTGTAGAATGGCAGAAACGATCGGTTTCACTCTCTTGATCTCAGCCTCCCGGTTCAGGAGGGTTTCTAGTTCGGTATCGGTCAGTTGTGCGTAGTGCTTTTTGAGCATGGTTCATC
>PIXW01000104.1 GCA_003601535.1 ANME-2 cluster archaeon | reverse complement strand
TAAGATCGTGGATTACAGCGATTCGCTGCACATCTATGAGAGCGACAGAGAGGCGGAAAGGGTAAAACTCCTGCCAGAAAGCCCACAGAAACAGAAGCGATTGGGTGATTACTGATTGCTATTGACCTGCTGGCATGTCTGAAATGCGGGTCACATTACACTTTTGAACTCTGACCGCATCTTATATTCCATGAACATTGATGAACTAACATTCTACGACCAGTTGTTGAATTATCATGACATACTGTTTCTTGGTCATCGCAATGCAGACCCGGATGCAGTATCAAGCGCGTTTGCGCTTGCTGATGCTTTCGGCGGCACAGCCGGGGTCGCAGATCAGTGTGGCAGGGTGGCTGCGATGCTCGTTGATCAGCTGAAGATCGATATTGTGTATGCACCTGATCCATCCGATTACGATTTTACGGTGGTTGTGGACACAGCAACACAATCGCAACTGAACGATCTGAAACTGGGTGATTACGGCGTGGTCGATCATCATTCAGTCTCCCAGTTGATCACGGATGCAAGATTCTATCTGCACAGGCATGCAAGCTCGAATGCTGAAATCGTTGTCGATATCCTGAAATGCATGGATGCTCCGATCATGGAGCGCACCGCACTTGCGCTCATGACAGGAATCATAACAGACACAGGACATTTCAAACATGCCACCGCAGGTTCGTTTCGAGCGATTGCAGACCTGATCGATCGGGGCGGGGTCGGTTACAGCGAGGCTCTTGATCTGCTTGCAGCAACGCCTCAGGAGGTCTCGATGCGTGCTGCTGTTCTCGAATCTGCAAATCGTGCCAGGATTATGACGATCAATGACTGGATTCTTGCCATATCAGAGGTGGATTCCTTCAGCGCTGCTGCTGCCACAGCGCTGACAAATATCGGTGCAGACCTATCATTCGTGGGAATGGCAAGGGACGGTGTACTCAAGGTGAGTGGACGTGCAAAGCGAGATGCGGTTAGATGCGGCATCAATCTTGGAAAGATGATGTGCGATATCGGTGGCGAATATCATGGATCCGGTGGTGGACATGCTGGTGCCGCCGGAATGGAAGTGCCATGCGATGCCGAAACAGTGCTTACCAGATGTGTTGAGGAATCTGGCAGGATTTTAAAAGGAGTAAACAGGAATTAGTAACTTCGCTACCCGCTTCCTCCAACCACCGCCCGGCTCACAAGAATATGCGGCGAACCATCGCTCACAGGCACGGTTTGTCCGTTCTTTCCGCATCTGCCTGAATGAAATGTGAGATCATTACCGACAGCAGTTATGTTCTTCAGAATCTCAAGCGTCTGTCCTGAGAGCGAAACATTCCTCAACATCTCACAGATCTCACCATTCCGCACCACAAAACCAAGTTCGGAGTTGAACTGGAAGATCCCTTCTCCTGTGTTGACCTGCCCGCCGCGTGACCCTTTGAGATAAATCCCGTTTTGGAGTTCTTCGAGTATCTCCTCGAAACTCCAGTCTCCATTTGCGATGAACGTATTGCTCATTCTTGGTATCGGGATATTGCATCCTTCTGCACGCGCGTTTCCACCATCCCAGCCAAGCCTGCCTGCTGTCTCTCTCGAGTGCAGATATGATGAGAGTACGCCGCAATCGATCAGCGTCGTTTGCTTTGCTGGCACTCCCTCGGAATCAAACGGGTAATGTCCGTATTCATGCAATGTAGGGTCATCGTACACCGTGACATACTGAGATGCGATCTGCTCTCCGATCCTGCCTGCGAGAATCGAGGAGTTTTCAAGTACCAGATCAGCCTCTGCCGCATGCCCCACAGCCTCGTGGATGAAGACACCTGCAAGCTCATTATCGAGTACACACGGCATGGCTCCCCCTTCCGGCTGGCACGCATGTAACAGTTTTGTTGCTATCGCACCTGCTTCTTCCGCAAGAGCAAGAGCATCATATTGTTTGAACAACTCGTAACCACAAACTCCGAATCTGCTCTTCCTGCCAGATTCATGCGTTGTGCCATCCGATGCAACAGCGTTTACACCAAAACCTGTCCGGAAGGTATCATACTCGAGATCGAGTCCTTCCGAACTCTGGTACTGAACTCTGGCATAAGATTCTGAATACACAACGGTTGTGCTTGTAACGCCATCAATACGTGCATGTTGTTCGATATCTCTGATCAGTTCAATCTTTTCCTCGATCGGAACGTTTCTCGGGTCTTCTTTTACAGAATGTTCTGTTGATATCGCTTTCTCCCTGATTGGAGCCAGATGCACCTCTTCTCCTGGAACCGTCCTGTTGATGCTTGCAGAAAGTTCTTTTGCCGATTCCAGCCCCGAATCAAGATCTGTTAGATTATCTGTCGTCACAAAACCCCATGAACCGCCCGTGAGCGCCCGGATGCCTGCGCTTTTCAGGATACTGTTCGAGATCTCCTCGATCTTTCCATTATCAAGAATGATAGCGGTGGAATATCCGGACAGAATCCGGATGTCGTAAAAATCACATTGCATGGGATTTCCTATCTCGCTTATGCGCATAAATCTTTGGGGTGCATCGGCTTTGGAACAATATTACCCACCCGACCCGCCCAACCTATACTTGTCGGTCGATCTCACCGTATGCCTCCCAAACAGCGCGGCGATGAACTCAGAAAAATCATCAAGAGCATCCGGGATAGGACATTCAAATACGAGAGTAAAGAGCCAGTAACAACGAACTGGACGCAATAGGACCATGCGTAGATACATGAGATGGCTGATTAATTAGATTTCCCTGAATCGAACTCTACTACGAAGATGGGGTTCTCATACTCGGTTATGGGTGTGAGAGTCCAATACAAATTGATTTCAGGCATACTCATAAGCCCGGATCACTCTATTGGGGAAACTACCATGTTCCCAGAGGCTTTTGGTCAAACACTCGATTGTCACCCCCATCTGAATGGGGCTCTCGGAGATGGTATTTATGGATGCAGATGGATCACCAATCTGATTTCGGAAAATAACGCCACGCCACACTCGTTCTC
>PIXW01000103.1 GCA_003601535.1 ANME-2 cluster archaeon | reverse complement strand
TGCCATAGCCATGCCCTTCAAACTCAGGAAATATATTGATCGAATGAATCGTCAGGGTTCTGCCGTCGATCAGACCTCTGACCTTGCCCACCCGGGCAGCACCGCAATCGATATTCAACCAGTCGTATCCAGAGTGCTGGTCACGGGGCAGTAACTTAAAAGTCAGTCTTTCTGGCATTTGTTCCCTTCGGTTATTCGAATCCAGCCGATACTCCAACGATGTCAACGTACTGGATATCATGAATGTAAAATTCTCGATCTCTTTGAGCTAATCCTTGTTATTGCCAGCCATGGGATTCAGGACCATAACATCCTTCCAGTCTGAAAGCACATCGATCGTCCCATCTCCTGTGTGTGCATCAACATCCAGCACGAACGCGCTTCGAATGAGCCCTTCCGCTCTCAATTTCAGGAGTGCAATACCCATATTGCAGAATGCGCAGTAGCCCCAGCTGGAATTTCTTGATGCATGGTGTCCGGGCGGTCGGATACAGGCAAACGCCGGCTCTTTCTTAAAAGCAATCTCTGATGCCAGTATGGCGCCACCAGCAGATAGTGATGCCATCTCAAACAACCTTGTATCCTCTGCGATGCCTGCGATATGAGTCCTGGAATGTGCCAGCGACAGATCTTTAGATGACGCAAGCTCAGGCGAAATCACATCATATCTGCCCTCTTCGACCAGCGCATCCATGATACACTCCATTCTGCCAGGCACTGATGCGCCGTCTGTTGCATAATCGGTCCGCTTAAAATCTTCGTGAAAGACTATCTTCATTTGCGTGCCTCCCTGACGATCTTCAGCGAGTCGTGCACCCGTGCATTGCAGTTGTCGAGTAAGGGATCTCCGTGCCCGAAATAGATCGACTGGATGTCCCTGCGGCAGATCTTTTCCAGTGCGTGGACAAACCCATCCTCGTAGGTGCCGCCAGCCGACCGGATCACAACTGCGCTGTCACCCGCAAACAACACACGCTCCTCTTCACAATAGAGACAGATCGAATCGCTGCTGTGACCCGGCGTGTAGATGACCTCGAAGATTCGATCACCCAGTTTCAACATATCTCCGTCCTTTAACAGATGATCCACTCCTTCCAAAGAGGATGAATACGCATACACTTCTGGCTTGAACGTTTCTATGATCTGCGGCAGAAGGCTTGCGTGATCATAGTGGCTATGGGTCAGGATAACCTGCTCCACTCGCTTTTTGCCAACGCCTGTCGAAGCATTATTGATCTTTTCGATCACGGATGGATCTCTGCCCACGTCTACCAGCGTATTGAGATCGTCGATAGCGTTCCATGTCCCTGTGATGAGATAGACGTTGGATGTATACATCTTGCTGTCACTGGTAAGATTCAGAATCTTCATGAGACGATTTTCCCCTATTTAGTTGCGATCAACCACCTGAATGGCAACTGTTCACATATCTGTCTGTTCTCCACCTTAAAGCCCACCTGTCTGAGTCTCTTTTCATGTTTTTCACATCTCAGAGAGTAAGAGATCAGGGTATCGGTATCCATAAATGAGGGGGATCACTGCAAGGTTATGACCTTCAATCACGCACCAGTTTCTTATATTATATTCGACTTCCAGGATGTTCTTCTTGTAGCTTGCAGGCTTCTCTGCGATCAGGAGCTCGCCTTTCTGCAACTCGGGTCGATCCTCAAAGACATCACGACACTGAAACTCAAGGTCACATCCCAGATGATCTCTCATATCTTCAGCGTAAGAGAGAATCTTTGGGTCTATGTCAACAGCCCTTCCATTGGTATGACCAAGTTTTGCGAGAGTTAGTGATGGAATCGCCAGACCGCAGCCAATCTCGACAAATCCATCCGGATGCAACCGTGATAGCCTCTCTCCGAATCGCACCCCGATTTCAAGCAAAATAAGCAGAAGGTTTTCATTGACAGGTTGAGATCCTGTGGAATATATAAAATCTTTATAGACATTTAGCATAGACTGCCAGTCATCCGGAAAGACCATCTCCAATCTTGACACCATGATTGTTATCCTACCTTCCGGAACAACTGTGCATTCGATACCACGGGTTCAAACATACTATCGAGTTCCTTGGGCATCTTCTGTGTCTGCTCGGTCGCAAAAAAGCCACCTTCAGCCAGCGCGTCATGGAACATCTCGATGACTTTTATTCTTTCATCCTTCTTGAAATGGAGGAGAACGTTCTTACAGACGATGAGCATAAAATCTTTCCGCACAGGCTCGAGGCTGAGTAAATTGTGTTTCTGATATGAGACCCGTTTCCTGATCTCCTCGACGAGTCTGAAATGGTCTGGTTTGTCGGCTGACGCAAAGTATCTGGTGAAGATATCCTTTGGAATTCGCTCGACCTGTTCCCATGGATATACTCCCTCTTCGATGATATCTCCAAACAGGTTGCTTTCATCGATATCGGTAGCATGTATGCTGACGTTTCTGAAGATCATGGGTCCCATGTTCTCCCTGAGAACAATGGCAAGGGTGTATGGCTCCGGACCCATTGCGCACCCCGCATCCCAGATATGGGCGAATCTACGTGTCCGCAGTGTCGGAACCACATGGTCACGAATCATCTCCAGCGTTTGCATATCCCTGAAGAAGTAGGTAAATGCCATTTATTAATCTCCTCCCCAACCGGTTTTGTCTGACCGCTGTTACAGTGATTCTGTCGTACCGGTGTGTAATATAGATTTCGCTCCAACTGCTGTGTTGCATAATACGCCATCTTGGACTTGTCGAGATTGTAGCGGTGCAGGCATCGACTTTCTCGAAAAGCAGATTCCATCCATGACCTTCTGAACGCATACGTTGATTTCCAGGATGGAAATAGTAATCTCCGAAATGAAAACTCTTATAAGTCAGCAAAACCGATCATTAATTTATATTGAATCGAAATGGTGCATCCTGATGTTGGCGGCATGGATACCACGTACGTATCGCGGATATAAATGGCTTTGATTCAGAAAATAATATAATAAATAAAAATGCGAGAAGCAAGAATTTGCCGTTCGGAAAGTCGTATAAAAGCACGCATTTCAAACGAAGAGTGGTACAATGCAATGGCGTGAAAAAGAACTACTCGATATTTTAAAAAATGAAACATTGAAGACAGGAGATATCGTCGATAGAGCGAATATGAGTAAGACAACCGCGCTAAAGTATCTGGAGCGCCTCAGAGCAAGTGGTCTCATCGACTGCAAGACGGTTGGTCCAACAAAGTTATGGTTTCATATAAAAGCAAAGGAAGAGATAAAAGAGGGGACGTCTAAGAAAAGGCTGCACACTGAACTGGAAAAGTACATATACATCGACAAAAGAGTGTTGGGACTATTGGAAGAGTTTGAGAGAAATATGGGAATCGAACTAAATATTGTAGTGGATAAAAATGGCATGAGATTGATTTTCAAAGAGGACTGATGCATGAACACGATATTAAGGTCAGGGATTGGCGGACTCGATGAGGTGCTCAACGGTGGGTTCGTACGCCCTTCAACGGTTCTGCTTGCTGGCTGCGCAGGATCAGGCAAAACAACACTCGCGCTGCAGAGTTTGTTCAATGCCGCAAGAAACCGGGAAACATGCCTCTTTGTTGCGGGCGTGTCTGAACCGATAGCGTCTTTGAACAGGTATCTCTCTGCATTCTCATTCTTTGATCCTGACCTGGAAGGCATGCATTTTCTCGATGTGGGTGATCTATTACTCAGGGGGGAGGACGTGATGGATGTCTTGAAGGAGAATATCGAGTCGATCAAGCCGGACAGGGTGGTTATCGACTCCTTTCTGGACATTGTCAGTAAGAGCTTCATGTACGACTTCGTTTTTTGCATGAAACAGAAAGATCTCCTGCTGCTCATAACGGATACGTTCACACGCGATGAGATGAACAGGCATTATATCTCCTCGCTTGTGGACAGTATAATATATCTTTCCTATGATGATGAGTACAGGCACATCTGCGCGCTCAAGATGCGCGGGCAGAATATCTCACCGAAGAAACATTCCCTTAAGTTCACAGACGCAGGCATCGAGGTGTTTCCCAAGATAAAACCAGAAGCATTCACCGCTGTCAGTGAGCGGAGGATCAGTCTGGGCATTGAAGGCATCGATCGAATGATGTACGGGGGCGTGTTTGAGTGTGATTCCACGCTTGTTGCCGGCGGCACAGGGATTGGAAAAACCCTTCTTGGCATGCACTTCATATACGAGGGTGCGATACATGGTGAGAAGGGTTTGATCGTCAGCTTTGAGGAGTCGCCGCCTGAAATACTCAGGAATGCAAGGCATTTCGGCTTTGATTTTGAGTCGATGGGGGATATGGTCAGGATCATTCACGCCTCCACAATAGATCTGATCCCGGATGAGCATACGCTGCTCGTGAAGAAGGAACTGGAAGATGTTAAAAGAGTGGTCGTGGACAGTGTTTCAAGCTACCATTCGGTGCTTCCGAACACAATCGAATTCAAGAACTGGCTTCTGACACTCATAGCGCTGTTCAAAAGCGAAGGAGCGACATCGCTCTTCACCTCTGAAATAAGACCGCTTCAGGGTCCATTTGAGATAACAAATCATGGAATATCGTTTGTCGTGGATAACGCCATTCTGATGAAGTACGTTGAAATGGAGAGCGAAATGAGAAGGGCGGTGCACATAATAAAGATGAAGGGCAGCCAGCACGACAAAGAGATAAGACAGTTCACGATAGCTTCAAAGGGAATTGAAGTAGAAGCCACGTTCGAGGGGAGAGAGGGACTGCTGAGCGGAATTTCCACTGAAAGTGCTGAGAAAAGATTTGTCAGGATGTTCAGAGAACGATCAAAAAGAAAGGAGGGATGAAATGGCTGAATACACAACCGTGATATTGTTTGTTGCAACGCTTCTGCAGCTT
Organism: ANME-2 cluster archaeon; assembly: GCA_003601535.1. Classification (GTDB taxonomy): domain Archaea; phylum Halobacteriota; class Methanosarcinia; order Methanosarcinales; family Methanogasteraceae; genus Methanogaster_B. The sequence goes on along the minus strand of PIXW01000103.1, from coordinate 4,310 downwards.
GGTGCAGCGTACTATGCATACCGGCTCATGAAGACAGCCGGAGGTTTCTTCGCATGGACGCTGATAACAGCAATGTTGATTCTGATGGTTGTAAGAAGGCTCGTCGTCTTTCTGGCGCCGTACGCGTCGATGGATGGTGTGCTGGTTGAGGTGGTCGCAAGCACCATAACCCTGCTAATTTCGGTTTCTGCGTTCGCGGGTATGTATGAACTGCTGAAGATTTTCCGGGAAGAGTAGCTGCTCTATCATTTGATTATAGTTATTCCGGTAACGAAGTGAAAAAACCACAAGATTACACAGATTTCACAAGATTTATCTTGTGTAAATCTCGTGGTTAAACTGCAAGAAAATATACAAACTTTTCGGAAAGAGTGTATACAAACCGTTCATTTCTGGACGGAATGTTTTTCTTAGCTGTCTATATGGGAGTCTGGCACGTTGTATAGCTAATGAAAGTACCTGGTAACTGACAATGGCATCACGTAGCAAGAATGGGTTAGCAAGAGTTGAGTTAATTGTGAATAAGCCTATACGTCTAAGCACTTATAAAACAATAATCATCTGTGCACTGGTGGTGTGCTGCATGGGTATCGTCTGGTATTCCAAATTTTTTGCGATAGAGGTTGTTTTCACTCATCTGTTCTACATCCCGATTGTCCTGGCAGGTATATGGTGGCGAAGAAAGGGTATTCTTGTAGCACTGTTACTGGCTCTTGGTCTGATCGCATCCGACATCCTGAGTTCTGGCTTTGCATCAACCGTACTTCTGAGAGATGTTATACGGGGGTCGATATTCATCGCTGTTGCAGCAGTTGTCGGTCAGTTGAGCGATGAGATACATCGACACCATGAGGAAGCAATAGATTACGCCGACCTTATGTCAACAGTCGCAACATCCAGAACCAGAGAACTCATGGAGACGAGGGATTATCTACACAACATCCTCTACAGCATGCCTGTCGGCATCTTCGCAGTGGACAATGATATGCACATCACCAGTTTCAATCGAGCCGCAGAAGAGATCACAGGCTACGCAGAGCAGGATGTGATCGGGACGAAGTGCTCCGATGTGCTGAAATGCGATCTCTGTTCTGATTACCTGAGCATACCGACAGAGCAGACTGGCGAATCATTTTCAGATATTGAAACAGCCATCAGAACAAGGTCTGGAGAGGAGGTTCCTGTCAGTATGAATGGCTATTTCCTGAAAGATGCCGAAGGAGGGATCACGGGTAGCGTGGTATGGTTCGAGGATATCACTGCGCAAAGAGCGGCAGAAGCTGAAAAACGAGAACTTCAGAAGCGACTCTTCAGATCAGAAAAGCTTGCAGCGATCGGGGAACTTGCCGCGGGTGTGGCACACGAGGTCAACAACCCGCTCACCGGCATCATCAACTATGCAGAACTGATCAAAGATGAAACCGATCCGGATTCTGAAAACTACAGGTTCTTAGATGGAATCATCAGACAAGGAGAACGTATTGCAGGTATCACCAGTAGCCTACTAACTTTTGCACGGCAGGATGAGCAGGCGTGCAGTCCTGTGCAGATCAAGGATATTCTTGATGGTGCACTGTCGCTTATGGCACATCAACTCAAAAAGGATGGGATCACGTTGATCCGTGATTATGAGAAAGAACTGCCCCGGATCAAGGTGCGGAGCAATCAGATCGAACAGGTCTTCATCAATATGATCAGCAATGCACAGCACGCATTGAATGCCAGATATGCAGGATGTAACGACGGGAAGATTTTGAAAGTCAGTGCTGAAAAAATTATAAAGGACGGTGAAAATCATTTACAGATAATGTTCCATGATTCCGGGACCGGGATCGCGCCAGAAGACATCGACAGGATATTTGATCCGTTCTTTACGACGCGGCGCGGCAATGGCACCGGGCTTGGCTTGAGTATCAGTTACGGGATCATCGCAGATCATCATGGCAGCATCAGTGTTGAAAGCAGGTCAGATGAGTACACCACCTTCGTGATTGACCTGCCGATAAATAATGGGCGCCATCTGGATTCGAAGGAAATATAATATGGATAATATACTGATCGTGGACGATGATCCAGGCGTGCGCGAAACGCTTGAGGCGAGGCTGGCAAGAGAAGGATATGCTGTAGGGACTGCAGATGGTTTTGATCAGGCAAAAGACGCTCTGGAAGAGCGTGATTTCGATGCGATCCTGCTGGATATCGTACTGCCAGGGGTCAACGGAATAGGGATCCTGGAATACATAAAAAACGCTGACATCGAGGCACCAGTGATCATGATCACCGGCGATCCCAGTGTGGATACTGCTTCCAATTCAGTGCGGCATGGCGCTTATGACTACGTCTCGAAGCCGATCAGGAAAGAACACCTGCTCGATGTCGTCCGAAGAGCGGTTGAAAAGAAGGGTTTGATTGATAGAAAGAAGGAATTAGAGAAGAGAAATGTTGAATATCAGAAAGAACTGGAGAGAAAAGTTGAAGAACGAACCGAAGAACTTAAAAGTGCTTATGAACTTCTCGGGGAAGAGTACTCAAGGAAAGTAAGATTTATGCGTAAGACTTCCCACGAGTTCATCAACCCATTATCGATCATAAGTGGACATCTGACGCTGCTCATGAAGGATGATCTACCCGATGAACAGCGGCGAAGACTGGAAAGTGTGAGTGAGAACGTGAAAAGAATCGAACAACTGGTGCAGGATGCACTTGAGATGACATCTGAGGGGGGTAACAAATGACCTATCACATACTGGTCGTGGACGATGAACCCGACATCTGCGAACTTTTGGGCATCTTCCTGAGTATGAACGATGGAATCGAGGTACATACCGCAGAAAACGGAAAAATCGCTGTTGAAATGTACCTGAATCTCGCCGGCAGTGGTTCCAGACCGGACATCGTACTGATGGATATACGAATGCCTGTGATGGACGGAATCGAGGCAACGAGAGAGATACTGGAACACGATCCTGACGCAAATGTATATATGGTGACCGCGTACAACGAACCGAATCTGGTACAGGATGCGATGGACGCAGGTGCAAAGGACGTGATCAACAAGACGACGGGATTTCCGGAGATTTCAGAGATGGTCATGGGGGTGCTGGGAGCATGAAAAGAATTGGGACCGGTTTTTATCCATATTTTACTGCCAACCTATTACCGCCTGCATGATCGTCTACAACAGAATAGTTCTAAATTTCTTATTTAAGATGTGTCCCACGAGATTATACCAAACCTCATCTCTGTGATCCGTTTATCTATGCAATTCGTGATTTTAAAGTATTATAAAACATACGTGATAATTTTTAAAAAAACGACGTGATACCCGGGTATGTTCCTCTGTAAGTACCTGATTGCATATTTTCCATTCTTGAAATTTTAATTTCTAAAATGGAAAAGTTTATGAGTTGATAAAACCAGATGTTGGTTTACAAGTCGAACCAGTGCATCCGGAGTGGTGATCACGAATCGACCTGGAGATACACCGAGTCGCATGTCGTGGGGGCATGTACAGAGGTGAAAACAAAGGGGGTATAACATGAACCTACTGAACAATATGTCAGTCAACAGGAGATTGATGGCTGGCTTTGGGCTCGTGCTGCTTCTGACAGCCGGGCTTGCTGCCATCCTGCTTGAACGGGACATCGGCTATACGGAATATGTTGCGCCGTCCAGCGCGATTGCTGCATTTATCATCGCTGCAATCATCATGGGAGTGGTGAACGCGCTGATATTCACGGGGGCGATCATCAGGTCGCTGAATCGAGTTATGGCCGGCGCAAACAACATCCGGAACGTCGGCACGGGCTGCGGGATCTTGAGTGCGGGCGGGGTTGTCACAATCCCAGGAGCGTCCCCTGTAGCAGAAGAGAAGAGCGAAGAAACGCTCGAAGACATCACAGTGATCGACCAGCCGACCAGTGAAAACGAGGGGACGGTATCGAATGCTGCAACCCTCGAAGAGCCGCTGAATAGCGGGGCGGATCAGCTGGCTGATCAAACAAACCGAACAGAACAATTGAACAACGAAATAGTGGAGAGTGAATCGAAAATGGAAGAATGCGAAGAGCGGTTAGAGGAACTAACCAATGAAAACGAGTATCTGAGAACTCAGATCAGAGACTTTGTGCCTCTTATAAAAAGTCTGGCAGAGGGTGACCTGACAAAGAGGGCAGCAAAGACAAGGGATGATGAGCTCGGAGAACTCGCAGACGCGTACAACAATACTGTTGAGAACATACTGGCGCTCGTAGATGATGCAGCAATGCTCGCGGAGGCTGGAATCGAGGGCAAACTCGATGTCCGTGCCG
>PIXW01000102.1 GCA_003601535.1 ANME-2 cluster archaeon | reverse complement strand
GCAATCACGCTTATGGTTAATATTGACAGGGGAAAGATCCTTAATTCGAAACTTTCCCCTATGCTTTGATATTCAAAAATCGTGAAAAAACTATTCGCTGGTCCGATTACAAATGATTCAACTCCTGAAATATCCAGTGCCATTGGCGCTATGATCATTAAAAACCCCATTGCAACAACACAGAGCATGACTACTTTGCCAAATCCCGAGCCAAATCCTGTTGTAGAGATAAACATGTGTTTATCAGTTTTTTTACCATAGATTATCAGCCCATTTTTTTGATCTTCCAGAAATACATGTTTCGGACATCTCAGTACGTTACGTATCACCCACATATCGCCTACTGCTCCGGAACCATTTAATATAAACGGTATGAGCATCCAGTGCGCAATCGATGGGAAAGCAGCCATGATCCCGATTGCAACCAGGGAGATCACAACCAACGGCGCAATAGCGATCACTATGAACTGGTTGCGTGTAAAAACAGTTTTTGTGGTGGCGTAGAAATAGGGGAGAATATAATGTGCAATACCGGCACCATAACTCGGCTTTCCACCGTATTTTGACATAAATGCGCCATGGATGAGTTCGTGCAGTACGAATGTACCGATGACGAGAGCTACTGAACTAAGAATTGTTCCGCTCGTGTAATTCAAGTCAATCTTCCCGGTAAATAGTGTATATAGTGACGTGAATAAAAATCCAAACGCAAATAGAGCTAATAGCCCCATGCCATTTAGTGTATATACAACTTCCTTTGTCATCTCCAATTTTCCAATCTCTTTACGTCCATCAAGGTTTAATTGTCGTTGTTCATTCATGCTGACTCTCCTTTATGATATTCATGAATAGCAATGCCAAGCATAAGTCCTGATCCCATTCCGGCACCAATATTGTCTATTGCAACACCTATACCAGCTCCAAGGACTAAACCAATTCCAATACATAGTCCCATAGAATACCTTTCTTTTTTAACTCCATTAGGGTTTAATTGTTGTTCTTTCATGGTAACCTCCTACTCTTCAACTTCTTACAGTTTCCTCAGTTTAACCGCAGTCCCATAAGCCAGCAACTCTGCGGCTCCTGCCATTGTCTGGGATGTTGTGAATCTGACATTTACTACAGCATCTGCATCCAGCCTTTTTGCATCATCTACCATTCTGCTCATGGCTTCTGCCCTTGCATCCGCAAGCATCTCCGAATATCCGTGCAGTTCTCCTCCAACTATGCTTTTCAAGCCAGCCATGATGTCTTTTCCAACATGCTTGGCTCTTACAGTATTTCCAAATACGATATCTAACGTCTCAACTTCATATCCCAGTATGTTCTCAGTTGTTGTTACTATCATAATCTCATCTCCCGACACTCAGCGTGCTGGCAGCGCATTCATGTCCGAGCCAGATTGATCCGTGCTCGATTGTGATCTGGTACTCCGGAATGGCGGACATGTGCTGCGCGGTGTCGATGCTCTCGTCCTGTTGAGGTAGCAGTGCTCTCTTCAGGATGTACGCGAACGGGCGTTCATCCGGTCGATGTTCGTGGTTGTGGGGGTTGTGGTTGTTCATGTTGTTTACCTCCTTTTGTTCAGACTTGTCGATTGATCGACTTGTCTGATATTACAGGTGTAAGTAATAGTACTTAAACATTTCGATTAATCGAAAAGTATCTCAATAAAACGTTGGACTTCACGATCTGCCCGGCAAAAATTTTTAAATACTAATCCGAATTAGTACTAATCATGATTAGTACATTCGTAAATCGGGAACCCGAACTGGAACTGCTCAACAGGGAATGGGCAGGTAGCGGCGCGAGACTGATCGTGCTGTACGGACGGCGCAGGATCGGAAAGACGAGGCTGCTTCTCGAATTCATAGGGGATCGCGAGGGGGTATTCTACATCGCTGCCGATTCCGCACCGAAACAGCAGATCGAAGAGTTGAAAGAGAAGATGGCAGAGTATCTCAGAGACCCGCTACTCTCCCAACTGGAGATCAAGGATTGGAATCAATTATTTGAATATTTTATAAAAAATATTCCTGAGAAAAGAGTCTATCTGGTGATTGATGAGTTTTCATACATGATCAGGAGTGATAAGACCATTCTGAGCACGCTTCAACGATTATGGGATCTAAAGTTTTCAGATACAAATATATTTGTTGTGCTTTCAGGTTCCCTTCTCGGTCTGATGAGCGAGAAAGTTCTATCCCATTCTTCTCCGCTGTATGGGCGACGGAACAGGGATATTCTTCTGGATAAACTGCCCTTTTCGTTTGCCGGTGATTTTTCCGGGATGAGCTTTGAGGATCGTGTGAAACTGTACATGACAATCGGCGGAGTGCCTGAATATCTGCTCAAAGCATCGGAATATGAAAAGTTCACTGATTTTATAGAACTTGAATTCTTCAGAAAGGATGGTTATTTTTACAGGGAACCATATTTTATAATATCGCAGGAATTTAAAGAACTGAAGACGTACTTCTCAATCCTGAACGCGATCGCATACGGTGGCACAAGACCCGGCGAGATAGCAAACGCAGTTGGGATCGATGCAAGAAAGATTTATCCTTATCTGGACAACCTGATCAGACTTGGTTTCGTTGAGAGAACCGTACCGATCGTGAGCAGCGGTAAGGCTGGCATATACACCATCAAGGACAATCTCTTCGATTTCTGGTTCAACTTCGTCCACAGACATAGAGAGCGGATAGAGAGGGGGGCATTTATCCTGCGCGAAGATGAATTATCCGGTTATTTTGGAAAACGATTTGAAATCTTTGTTAGGGATGATCTATTTAAGTATATTCCAGTGTCAGAGCGGTTTGATCACATTGGAAAGTGGTGGCACCGTGATAAGGAGATTGATCTCGTGGCATTGAACAGAAAGAGTATGGAAATTCTTTTTATTGAATGTAAATGGAAGGATATGAGCCCCCGGGATGCAAAGAGGGAACTTGGTAAACTCGAAGAAAAGTCAGAGCACGTGTTATGGGACTCGGACAGAAAAGACTTCGGACTGATAGCGAAATCAATCGATAAAAAAGAGGATCTGAGGGGATCCGGTTATCTGGTCATGGATCTTGCGGATTTCAGGTCGAAGATTAGTTGAATCCCTTCGCAAGCACCCCATCCTTCACGCGCACGATCCGGTCAGCGTGTGCCGCAATCTCAGGGTCGTGCGTGATCATAATGACGGTACGCCCGTCCCTGTTCAGGTCCCAAAAAGATCTTCATGATCTCCTCACCTGTCTTTGTGTCGAGATTTCCGGTTGGCTCGTCCGCGAGAAGTCCGATGAGTGCGATCATAATGATCGGCGTAGTTGATATTCTTGTTTTTGTATACATTGATATCACCTAATTATGGCAAAGAAAACTATACGTCTTTTTGCCCCTTTTCGATAATTCAAAGAGCCCGCTCCCTGTCACCCCGGACACGATCTCATCCTCATCTAGATGATGGTCGCTAAACGACAGAATCCCGTCAGGCGCAAGCACCCTGTGCAACTCCTCGAGCACAGAGTTCGGATCGTCCAGTTTGTGAAACACATCGTAGAGCAGAACCACATCCACACTATCGTCAGATAGTCCGGTCGCACAATCGGACTGAATCGTCTCGACATTCGCAAGATGGTTCCGTGATGCGATCCTCCGGACGCTCTCGATTGCGAGCGGGTGGATGTCGAGCGCGTAAATTTGCCCTGAGTCTCCCACCAGTTCCGCGGCATCGGCTATGTAGCTTCCGGATCCGCAGCCGTAGTCAAGCACGCAAAATCCAGGTCTTATCCCGACTTCTTTCAGGATGTTCATGCGGGGCGCGAAGAAGTCCCGTATTTTGAATGTGAGAGCCATGAGTTTGAAATGAAGTTCTCGCTCTGGTTTATCCATGGTTGTTCCCTCCCGTAACGCCTTTTGTGAATAGAAATATCCGTCCCCGTCTCTCTGAATAGACAAATCCTCCCGCTTCTACCGCCTCAATCAATCTCTTCGCAGATCCCCTCGTCTTCTCGAACGAGAGTACGCCATCCGGCTTCAAGACACGGTGCACCTCATATACCACATCTTCGATTCCGCCGGCGATGTGGAGAAGACCAAAGACGAAGGCGAGATCGATACTCTTATCAGGAAGCCCGGTGTCAGACGCGTTCGCAAGAATCGGTTTGACATTCCTTATCCCTCCTTTCTCGATTCTCTCTTTGACTCTCGCAATTGCCGCGGGATGCACATCCACAGCGTAGATTGTGCCCTCCTCTCCTACAATTTCTGATGCGGGAATCGTGAAGAATCCGGGACCGCATCCGACCTCAAGCACGCTCTGACCTGCCCCAAGTCCGGCTGCCGCAAGCAGCCTCTCCGGACTCCGAAAGATCGGGAGAATAGGGTTGTCATGTATCAGGGATATTATCCGGTATGCAAAATCCGGCATCCTGGTGCGGGTGCGGCGGACGATGTGATCCGCCTCTCCGATTTCAACATTGGCGCTCATTAATTGTTCACCTCCCCATTTACAAGCACCCCATCCTTCACGCGCACAATCCGATCAGCGTGCGCAGCGATCTCAGGGTCGTGCGTGATCATAATGACGGTACGCCCGTCCCTGTTCAGGTCCTCGAAGATTCTCATGATCTCTTCCCCGGTCTTCGTGTCGAGATTTCCGGTTGGCTCGTCCGCGAGAATGATCGATGGGTCGTTTACAAGCGCCCTTGCGATCGCAACACGCTGGCGCTGCCCGCCTGATAGTTCTGTCGGCTTGTGATGCATCCGATCGGATAGTCCAACGAGTTCCAGGAGTTCTTTTGAGCGCTTTCCTGGATCGATGCCTGGTTTCTGGTTTGCAAGCGTCGGGAGTTCGACGTTCTTGAGCACGCTCATTCTGGATACAAGATTGAATGTCTGGAACACAAATCCAATCTCCTGCCCTCTGAGATGTGCAAGTTCGGCTTCGGAGAGT
>PIXW01000101.1 GCA_003601535.1 ANME-2 cluster archaeon | reverse complement strand
TGTTCACACTAGAGGGCTGGCGGTTCTCGAACTGCCACTCGTAACCACCGCTCGTGTCGTTGTACACACCGTTTGCGATGATGTTGTTGTTCTCGATCGTATTGTTGATGCTTCCACCCGTTAGGTAGAATCCGCAGCTGTTGTTATGCACCCGGTTGCAGGTGATCGTGTTGTTGCTCGACCAGAACATGTGGATGCCGTATTCGTTGTCTGATATGTCATTACCGGTGATCGTGTTGTGGGCGTCCTGCTGATACTGCAGATTGATGCCATATCCGAAATTTCCGGCATTGGATTTTACAATGTTATTCCTGATAACGGTGTAGCAGTTTGAGTATTCCAGCAGGATGCCGTTTCTGTTGTTCGATACGTTGTTATCAGAGATGTTGCAGTGATCAGCTTCGCTGCCAATATTAATGCCATAATTCCCACCGGTCACCGTGAACCCCGAGATGCTCACGTAATCTACGTAGTTCACACAAAAGACGTTACCCGTTGGATCTGCCGCGGTCACGGTCACCACATCCCTGTCCTCGCCTTGCAGCGTGAGTGTCGGTGTCGAGATCATCACGTTCTCCTCGTAAGTACCGGCATGCACAATGATGGTATCTCCTAGCAAAGACGCATTCACAGCGTCCTGTATTGTGGAGTATGTCTGTCCAGTACCGACATGCAGTTCTTTCGCGCTCGATGCAGGGACTTCTGGGACCGGAGCGCATGGGCATGGACTGTTATTGAATGGCTCGTAGTCCACGCTTCCAGAATCTGTTTCGATGCTCGCGTCGATCACTGCTTGATCTGCCGTTCCCCAGTAGTTGTTTTCTGCTGACACGTTATCTGATTGCTGGTTGTTGAAGTTCCATTGCCAGCCGTCGGTTGCGGGGTCGTATCCGCCGTTTTCGATGATGGTATTGTTCTCGATCGCATTATTGATGCTTCCACCCTCTAGGTAGAATCCGCACTTGCTGTTGTGACGCACCACGTTGCAGGTGATTTCATTATCCTCTGCGCTATGGATTTCGATGCCGTGTTTGTTGTTATGCACCCGGTTGCAGGTGATTTCATTACCATCTGCGTCATCGAGTTTGATGCCGTACTCGCTGTTGTTATGCACCCGGTTGCAGGTGATTTCATTATCATCTGTGCCATCGAGTTTGATGCCGTATTCGTTGTCGTGCACGTCGTTGCCAGTGACTTTGTTGTCGTACGCAGACGCAGATAGCCAGATGCCGTAGTAGTTGTCTGATATCGTGTTATCAGAGACGTTGCAGTGATCCGCCTCATTTATGTGAATCCCAGCCCCATACCCTGACCCGGTCGCCGTAAACCCGGAGATGTTCACGTAATCTGCTGTTACCACAAAGACATCATCATACCAAAAATCCGTTCCCGTTACGGTCACGGTCACTTCATCGCCATCATGGACCTTCAGCGTGAGTCGTTCTTTGTCCACTGTCACCTTTTCAGCATAAGTACCGGCATGCACAATGATAGTATCTCCTGACGTAGCATTATCCACAGCGTCCTGTATTGTGGAGTATGTCTGTCCAGTACCGACATGCAGTTCTGCCGCGCTCGCTGCACCGCAGAGCGCAACCATCAGCGCAAGTGCGAGTATAGTGTTGTTTGCTCTGTTCATGTTATACCTCGTGTTGTATATTCTTGGTTATATCCTGCATCCTCTGCCGCTGTCGATGCACCTGCGTTGTCGACCAGGACCCGCCTGCGAATCGTTGAGCACACGGTTCATAGATGCCGGTACTTACACCCACCAGCACACCCCTATAAAAAGGTAATGATTGGACCGTTCAATAAAGTTTGTCATGGCAAATTGCCATGTACGCCAGGCACAAAAAAACAACCAGACCGATCCGCGTTTCGTACTTGAGGATTGCACATCCTTGCACACATCAAAAACAGACACGCCCACCATTTATTACATAGACAAGTGCGGTGGCACCATCGCCGTTATGGACAAGAGATACAATCGAACTTTGCTGCGAAAATGGTGTTTGAGATTTTCATGCTCATCGGGCGACCCGCGGGGGTCATGAACGCTTTCAGTGAAAACACTCTGACTTTGTGGCAACCAGATTCGTGTAATGTCGAGTAGAGCCCGATAGCTGCACCCCATGCCGTATTCTTGGCTTTGGGGTTACTATGAGCCCACTCACAGAACCAGACGTGAGGTTTTCCCCAGATCCGGCTCTTCAGAAGAACCCTCCCTATCATCTGTCGCTCATAACCAGCACTATCGTTGCGGCATAGTGCCCCACCTCCCCGGCTTCACAGCAGCCTGTACCAGTACTCGGGTGCGGGGTTCAGTACTGAGATGGTGGCTAGCCTTCCTATAGGCTTGGATTTTCACAGAGCTGTGACAGTATGAATTTTGCTCAAGCACGCTCGCGGCATTCGTCCCATTCACGATTTTAACAGGATATTCTATATAATAAATTCTGATTCCGAGCCATCGTATAAACCGGGTATGTTAATTGTTGGGGGTCTCCTAACAGCGGCATGGGGCAGATGCAGGGTCCTGCCCGTGCACCGACACGTGCTTATATGGTAAGTAACCGCGCACGAATAACCTGAACATTTAATAGGTTCTATGACCCTAGTATTACTATGGTAAACATAGAAACCATCAGAAGTAAATACGAACCGCTAAAGAAAATTATGGATGAGAGAACACGCCGTATATGGGCTGCGGGAGAAGCGAAAGCAATTGGCTGGGGTGGAATATCAGCAGTGGCAACTGCTACCGGAATGTCACGAACCACAATTACTGGTGCTATGAAGGAGTTGACTGCGTTGATCGAAGGAAAAGAGGTGAAAACTACGAAGATTCGCCGTTCCGGAGGTGGACGTAAACGTCTCATAGAGAAGGATCCGGCAATAATACGGGATTTGGAACTGCTTTTGGAGCCAGATATTCGTGGCGATCCCGAGTCTCCGTTACGATGGACCTGTAAAAGCACAAGAAAATTGGCAGAAGAGCTTAAAAAGCAAGGTCATAGAATAGGGGAAAGAAAAGTCGCTCAACTGCTTTATGATTTGGGTTACAGCCTCCAATCAAACAGAAAGACAAAAGAAGGTGCATCACACCCGGATCGCGACGCTCAATTCAAGTATATATATTCTAAAATAAATACGTTTCAAGATAGAGGGCAACCTGTAATTTCGGTAGATGCGAAAAAGAAAGAGCTTATTGGCGATTTTAAGAATGCAGGAAGGGAATGGCGACCGAAAGGCGAACCGGAAGAGGTTAGAGTTTATGATTTTAAGGATAAATCGCGGGGCAAAGGTACCCCATATGGTGTGTATGATGTGACCTCCAATCAAGGGTGGGTCAGCGTTGGGACCGACCATGATACCGCCGAATTCGCATGTGAAACTATCAGCCGATGGTGGCGGAAGATGGGATCACAACGTTATGAAAACGCAACCGATCTTTTAATTATGGCAGATGGTGGTGGTAGTAATGGTAGCCGCGTGCGACTGTGGAAGGTTTCACTTCAAAAAATCGCTGACGAAACTCAGTTGAATATTTCAGTGTGCCACTTTCCACCAGGAACGAGCAAATGGAATAAAATTGAGCATAGAATGTTCTGTCATATCACGCAAAACTGGCGTGGGAGGCCATTGGTAAGCCATGAGATTATGGTAAACTTGATAGGAAGCACTACAACTGGAAAAGGACTGAAAATACGGGCGGAGTTGGATGAAAATGAATATCAGACAGGGATCAAAGTCTCGGACAAAGAAATG
>PIXW01000100.1 GCA_003601535.1 ANME-2 cluster archaeon | reverse complement strand
GAATTGATCATCAGTCTGTGATAGATATATAAACAAAAATCTCTGCCCCTCGAGAAGAAGCGATTCGAACGCCTGATCGAAAGAGAGGCAAGGTTCGTGGGAATGCTGGATGGAGTGCCGATAGCGGATCGGAAGACGCTTTTGAGGCGGAGTATGCTGAAACTAAATTTTACAGGGATATTTTGGAACTGAAAAAGGAAGAGAAGATCGATATTTACATGTACTGAGGACGGACCTTCCAGCATCGATCCGCGGGACAAGAAAAATATAAATCCCGCCGGAATCCGGCGGAATTATTATATCGGTGCATGCCCGCTCTTGTGGCAGGTCATACAGTCAACGTCCACAACAATGTCCTTGTGTGCCTCTGCATGGCAATCGGTACATGCCCTTGCCCCGGCGTGCTCGATGTGACAGTCAGTGCAGTTCAGTTTAGCATGCATGGTCGGATGTGCGACGAACTCCTGCTTGGTATCCTTATGGCAGAGCATGCACTGTTCGCTGGTCACGATCGCACCGAACCTGATCGTTCTCGGAGCATGTGGATTGTGACAGGTCAGACAATCAGCCAGTTCATATCCATGTTCCATTGTATGGCAATCCAGACAATTCAGGGATTCGCCATGTTCCTTGTGACATGAATAACATCCCTCTCCGATCAGCGGCGGTTCGTAACTGTATGTTGTCGGGCTCAGCCGATGGCGCAAGGCAGCGTAACTGGTATCCTTTGCTGCATGCTTTCCACCGAATTCCTCGAGCTCTGCATACTCCTTTGCATGGCAGTCCGAACAGCCAGCACTGGTATCGGTGGTATGGCCAGGGTGACAACTCCTGCAGTTACCTTCTACCGGATTCGCGTGCTTGTAATCACCATGGCACATCGTGCACTCCGCATACATCGGCTCAGTGCCCATGACATGGCAGCGTGTGCATTCCGAAGCAGTCATGTCTTTGTGCAGCTGCTTGCTTCCATGAGTCGGGCCTTCGTATGTCAGCCCGTCGTGGCATCCTGATTTTGTGCAGCCTCGCACATATCCTTCAGAACACGGCTTTGCGCGCTCACCTCTGTGCTCAGGAACGATCGCATTGAAAACAGCAGGCCATGTAGTGGTTCCTGCCATTCTCTGTGTATACTCAGGATTGTGACAGCCTCCACACTGCTGCATCTCGATTGACGCATTCGAATCAAAGATGACGATTGAGGCAATGATCAGCCCAAGGGTCACCAGCATCAACACGGCAAATAGTTGACTTTTGTTCATGGTAGGCTCCTCGTCAATAGTATCATAAGACGGTATGTAACCCTACTGATTCCTATAAATAGGTTTCGCATCTGCCACCAGATTGAAATAACGCTGGCACGAATATGCATCCATGGACTTTGAAGAACTGCGCGATATCCTCACAAGAGAGCAGAGATCGAAGCTTGCGAAACTCGAGCCAGACTTCTACGAGAGCGTGCGCGCATATCTCGATGGACTCAGAGAGGAGCAGAAGACAGCGTCCGATAGAGAAGCGCCTCTTCTTGCCGACGAACTCGAAACAGCAGGCGACCGCTTGCAGCGCATCTTCAAACTGCGGGTTGGAAAGATCGTCAAGCTCGCATCCCTCAATATATCGATGGAGATCGATGGCACCAGGTATGAAGTGGATGCAATGACGCCGGTTGAGCGCGACATATATCATTCGGTGCTTGCTGCTGTGAGGCAGGGCTGGTCTGAGATCGTTGAGATGCTCGCAGGCAAATCGGGTCCACCGACACCGGAAGAGACTCCTGCAAGAATCGTCGAAGAAGTTAGCGATGCCGAACAGATTGAGGATGTTGAAGTGCCTGGTCATGGCGTGCTGGATGATTACACGATCGTCCGCGTGCTGAAGGACATACCAACCTTTATGGGTGCGGACAGTCATCATTATACCCTTGCAAAGAACGATGTGGTGACGCTGCCAAACCTCAATGCAAAGGTGCTATGCAAACGCAGGGCGGTATCACCGGTTGCGATACAATAGACTAAAGGTGAAAATTACAATGAAAATGCCAGCACAGTTCCGAACACACTGCCCGTACTGCAAGAAACATACAGTACACAAGGTCGAACGGGTGAAACCAGCAAAAGCATCATCCATGAACAGAATCGTACGGCAGAAGAAGCGGCAGACAGGCATCGGGAACAGTGGAAAGTTCTCAAAAGTCCCTGGAGGCGATAAGCCGACAAAACGGATTCATCTCAGGTACCGGTGCAACGAATGCGGCAAGGCGCATGTCAGAAAGTGCTTCAGGGCATCCAAATTTGAACTGGTGGAATCATGATGAACACAGATACTGATGACAATATCGTGCAGACTCCGAAGAGCAAATTTCTACGGGTCAAATGCGTGGACTGCGAGAATGAACAGGTCATATTCGGAAACGCAAGTACTACCGTGACCTGTGTCGTCTGCGGACGGACACTTGCAGAACCAACAGGCGGCAGATCGAGGATATTAACCCAGATTATCGAGGTTCTGGAGTGAAATGATGAGGGAGTGGCCCAGTCAAGGTGATCTGGTTGTCTGCACCGTCACAAAGGTGATGGATTTCGGCGTGTTCGCAGAACTGGACGAATACGGCAGAAAAGAGGGTTTGATCCATATTTCAGAGGTCGCATCGGGCTGGGTGAAGCATATTCGGGATTATCTGCGTGAGGGGCAGAAGATCGTGTGCAAGGTGCTTGCTGTGAACCCAAAGCGCGGTCACATCGATCTATCGTATAAGGATGTGAATGAGCATCAACGAAGAGAGAAGATTCAGGAATGGAAGGGTGAACTTCGCGCGGAAAAGTGGCTCTCCTTTGCGGTTGCTGATGATCTCGAAGAGCAGATCGCAGAAACATTGATCGATTCGTTTGGCAGTTTGTATACCGCTTTCGAGGAAGCTGCAATCTATGGGGCATCACCACTGATTGATGCTGGCATCGAGGAGAAATATGCCAGGAGAATCGCCGAGGTTGCAGTCGAGAATATAAAGCTCCCTTCTGTTGACATTACCGGGTTTCTTGATCTGACATGCCCTGCACCAGATGGGGTGGACGTAATCAAACGATCGCTTGCTGCGGCTGCAAGCGTTGAGGAGAATGGTGCCAAACTGACTATCAGTTATGTAGGCGCGCCACGATATCGCATACGCGTCATTGCGCCTGACTACAAACTGGCAGAGAAGGCATTAAAAGAATCTGCACGGCGTGCGATCGATGAGATACACCGGTCAGGTGGAACCGGGGCATTTCACAGACACGAGGAGTAGGACCCATGAAGTCGAGAGTTCTTAAATGTACAGAGTGTAACCGATATACACTGAAAACATCCTGCCCCTATTGCGGTGCCGCCACCATAAATCCGCGCCCAGCCAGATATTCTCCGGAAGATCGGTATGGCGCGTACCGGCGCCGGATGAAGAAATTTTATGACGATGATAGAAGCACTCGATCCGATCGATAGGCAGCTGGTAAACACGATCCAGCTCGATTTTCCACTGAATCCCTACCCTTTCCGCATACTTGGGGGCCGAATTGGCATATCAGAAGAAGAGGTCATCGATCGTCTTAAAAAACTCACAGATATTGGCGTGGTTCGGAAAATCGGTCCGATCCTGAGTACCACCGCAATCGGTGGATCCAGTACACTTATCGCGATGCAGGTTCCGGAGTACGAGGTCGATCGGGTTGCAGCACGAATCAATGAATTTGGTGAGGTGTCGCACAATTATCTGCGCCCTGGTAAGTACAATCTCTGGTTTACTGTTTCCGCACGAAAAAAAGAGAGATTGCATGAAATAATCAGCGAAATTTCAGAACTCGGCTATCCATTTCTAAATCTTCCTGTCAACCGGTTGTTCAAGATCGGCGTGAAATTTGAGGTGTGATCATGGATGATCTTGATCTCAGACTGATAAAACTCACACAGGATGGAATCGAACTTGTTCCAGAGCCTTTTAAAAAAATCGCACGCGAACTGAACATTTCTGAAGAAGAAGTGATTAACAGGATCAATACATTGATCGAGCACGGTATTGTACGCCGGTTCGGAGCATCGATCGGACACCGTGCACTCGGCATCCTTTTTAATGCGATGTGTGTCTGGAATGTTCCGGATCACCGCGTGGAAGAGGTTGGAGCCATAATGGCTGGGTTCGATGAGGTCTCGCACTGCTACGAGCGTTTGAGATCTCCGGACTGGGAGTATAACTTATATGCAATGGTTCATGCCAGAACAAGAGAGGAATGTGAGCGCATTGCTCACGAAATTTCGCTTGCTACGGGAATTTCTGATTATACTATTCTCTTCAGCGAGAAGGAGTTTAAGAAGACTGGCGTGCGGATATGATTGTATCTGTTCGATGCACGAACATTGTGGATAGTCCATCACAGACACGATAAGGTCTGAACACGTTCTATTCACCTGCATCGTTCATCTTTGAACACTCCCAGTGTATGACTTCGCCACCCCGCAGTTGATATGAATCGATATCTTCATCCGGTACCTGTATGTCGTTTATGTAGATATGCCAGTAATAAGGAGGCGATTCTGTTACTCCGTTTATGCTGTCTTCGAGGTTATCGGTCGCATACACCCTCAGCCATACGCTGTCGTCCCCATCGATGTATAGCGATGTATTCCAGTCGACGTACCACCACTTCCCTTCCCCGCGGGTTGAGTATCCTCCTTTCCCAATCGGGAGATCGAGTTGATGCCAGTTGATATTATCCAGTGAATACCAGTACTCAGTGTGCGGCACATCACCACCTTCATCGGTGGTATATGTCAGTGTCTGGATTATGCCAAAGTAGACATGACCTGGCTCAGGGTTGGCGACAGTAACACCTGGCGGGAGGTTGTAGTCTATGTCGTTCTGGAAGATTGCACTGTTTGCTTTTGGCTTATCATGACCAAGATCACACCATGAGACATAGAAGTCACTGAAGGTATCTTCATCGCTTGTTTGATCCTGCAGAACATCCCAGATGTTATTGAATCCATCCGAGAGTCTATCGTATATCTCGTCATGGTCATCAAATATATCCCAGAGCGCTGCTGCCATGTTTCCTTCGCATGAGTCGCCATCAGGGAAGTTCAGGTTGCCGTTTCTGGTCTCGAGGTTGGCTGATTCGACGTCAACAAAATGACCCCGATGAAATGCAGTGTCGTGTCAACTTTCAGGTGCCGGATTATGGAGAGTACAGGTTACTACATCTATCGACATTGCAGGGTTGACTCGACACTGGCAGATCACAGAGCAACACTTTAATCAGATATCACTCAAAAGAAATTATGAACACAACATCTCTTAACAGAAACCCGGTGATAAAATGCCAGCGATAATCGAATTAAAGGTCACAGATAGGATGAAAGCCAGGGGCGTCCTTTATTCGGCGCTGCAAAGAGAATATAAACTGCTTAAAATGAGCATAGACAGAACAGAACAGAACATTTCATCATTCGAAAGTAAATACAATCTATCTTCACAAAATTTTTTGAAAGTCCGCCCCAAAATGGGGGATGACCCCGATTTCATCGACTGGTATGGCGAGATCAGGATTCTGGATGCGCTGAATACCGAAGTTGCGCAAATTACGGAGATACTTGAACAGTGCAGATAGACGATTATTTTGAAGAGGTTATCGAAAAAATCAGGCAGTCACAGATTGTTGCATCTGAAAATGTAATTTTTGACAAGAGATCTAGATACACCGGTCACATAAAGGGATTTTTTGTTTTCATTGACGAAACTGTTCTGTATTTTTCTGAATTCATTGTAATCGAAGAAGGTGGAAGGCTGACAAGACCGTCCTATCGGTTTCATTGGCAGGATCAAGATCGATGTCTCATCAGAAGGTACGACAGTGCTCCACACTTTCCAGAGCTGGACAACTTCCCACATCATGTGCACTATTCTGATATGGTTGAACCGTTCCGGGAGATTGGGATCGTGAATATCCTGAAGATTGTTGAAGATGAGATCACATCACGAATTTAACCATCGCAACTATCAAAAAAGAAGGAAAGGCAGATGACGTAGTCTCATGCCGTTTCACATCAAACCTCTTCAACGCATCCTGATAATACCGCGGCGATCATCACCACAGACAATATTAATACTGCAATTCTGTTATTCATATTCCCTCATCTTCCTTTGTTTCCATGAAATCCAACCATGCTCTCAAGCAGTTTGCTGTTAGGTGCGCATAAACCCTGCCCTAAAAAGATTAGGTTTTTCGATAAATCCGAAATCGCAAGTCCAATACCTGTCAGGCACATCATTGCAAGAAACAAGATGCTCGTTACTTTCACCCGTACCCTTCCCGTGTATGCAATTGATGGGGGGATTTTAGTCTCCATCGCTGCCATTCTCCACACTCCTTTTTCATTGTTTGGATTCCCATTTCGTTTAACCAGTGGTGCAGACGCGCGTAGCGTCACGTTCCGTTCGCATCAATCATACTATGATCATATATCATAGCACTTGATAGCATTAAAGTCATGCCACATAAACCGTATGGTTTGGTTGAGCGCGTCCACTAAATCACGAATCTGACAAAAGAAAACCTTTTTATACGTGGTTACACTTGATTAACCGATCAAAAAGTGCTTATCTCCTACTATCGTTGTAAATGTTCGATATTCTTTTGATAGGCTCGGTTCTATGCCGTATCGAATACGCTTCCTACAATCACAGATACCTCCCCCGCGCCTCGATCTCACGCACACGCGCAAGCACCTGATCAGCATCTGCAAATGTCCGTCTGTATCCGAGAGAGAACGCCTCCTCGAGTTCGGATTCACCGTGCGTGCTCACAAACGTCTGGAAGAGCACATGCACATCGACACCCTGCGCCTCCACACTCTTCTCGAAGTAGCCGAGCCCAAAATCGATCAGATATATCCTGCCATCATGCAAGATTAAGTTTGAGGTTGTGAGATCGCCGTGAATGATCCCACAGTTATGCAATCTCCCGACAAGTTCACCGATACGTTCGCTCATGCTCGAATCGAGCACATACTTGAGCTGCGGACCCGCGATGAACTCCATTGCGATCGTGAACTCGACTGTATCGACATCATAGATGATCGGTGTCGGTACGCCACATCTGCGTGCCTCTGATACGAGTTTCGCCTCAGTTCTGGTTCTCGCTCTCCTGATCCGGGCATCGAGGTCCGGGATGCGGTAGTTCTTTGGCACCCGCCGCTTGATGATCCTGCCATCAGATCGCTCGATCACAGCTTCTGCGCCGGCTGCTATCTGCTCGTTCATGGTACCGGTTCTTGCAGGGATCGGTATTAATGATCTTCGCTCGCATGCGGGTGGCACCACTCATGCCAGTGCAGGGAATGGTGTAAACTCCGGCAAAACCGGGAACATCGCCGGTCAAACCCCTGCGGCTTATCCCTCGATCACGAATGCGCCGACGTAGCCGCAGTCCTTGCACTGGTACTGGCATCCTGCCTTCAAGCCCAGCCAGTACGTCACGTTTCTCGAGCCGCATTGCGGGCAGATGAGAACAGTATGCGCACGGCTCTTCTTTGACTCGGCAAGGACTGCCGCGTCCAGTTCCTCGAAATCTTCAGAGGTGTCGTTCATGTTGTCGTCTCTCCCTGTACTATTGCCTCGATGGATATTTTGTGCTTGCTATGATGCATATCATG
>PIXW01000099.1 GCA_003601535.1 ANME-2 cluster archaeon | reverse complement strand
TGTCGCGCCCGTGCTCGACCAATCCGACCAAAAGTATGATCACCCCCGAACACCAACAAAAACCTTGATGCCACAGATCGACATTCCCCGCGTGCTTCTCGCTGCTGACCGGTCTTCCGCAGGCAAGACCACCATCTGTACCGGAATCATGGCTGCGCTCCAGAGAGACCTGGATGTACAGCCATTCAAGGTCGGTCTCGATTATATCGATCCGAGTTATCACACGCTCGTATGCGGGCATGCATCCCGGAATCTCGATGGCTATCTGATGACCGAGAATGCTGTGCTTGAAACATTCTCACATGCTCTGAACCGTGAAAAGACAAATTTAGCCATCATCGAAGGGGTAAGGGGATTGTATGAAGGTTTTGATGGACTCAGCGATACTGGAAGCACGGCTCAGAGCGCAAAGACCCTGAAATGCCCCGTGATCCTGATAATCGATGCAAGAAGCATCACTCGAAGCGCAGCCGCAGTGGTTATGGGATACGCAGCATTTGATCAGGGGGTTGATATCAGGGGTGTGATCCTGAACAAGATCGGAAGCGAGCGACATGCTGAAAAAGCAATATCAGCAATCGAGCAATACACGAATATACCGGTTATCGGTGCTGTTCCGAGAAGCGATGATATGGGGCTTACGATGCGACATCTGGGCTTGATTCCTGTGCATGAGAACAAACAATCTCCTGAATTTCGAAAACGCATCTCAAACATCACACGAATCGTTTCAGAGAATATCGATCTTAAACGGCTGGTCGAAATAGCAGAGACCGCAGAGCCATTAAATGTTCAAAAACCTTCGATCTTTGTCAGACATGATGCCGGCAACCGGGTCAGGATCGGTGTGGCGCTCGATGAGGCGTTCAATTTCTATTACAGGGATAATATTGACCTCCTGGAATTACGTGGCGCAGATATCGTCTATTTCAGTCCACTGCATGATGCATCGCTCCCTGACGTGGATGGCATTTACATCGGTGGCGGCTATCCAGAACTGTTTGCAAAAGAACTCGAAGCGAACAGAAGCATGCGCCAGAGCATACAACGCGCATCATCAGATGGCATGCCGGTATATGGTGAGTGTGGCGGGCTAATGTATCTTGCAGAGCGGATCGTCACACGAAGCGGCATGCATGGAATGACCGGCGGTACCTTTGATATGGTGGGCGCGATTCCGATCACTGTTGCGATGGGCGGCAAGGTCGTGAGTTACAATATCGGATCGTTTGCAACGAATACGCCGATCGGGGGAGCCGGCGACGCCTTTCGCGGACATGAATTCCATCATTCATCGGTCACGGATATTCCGGATGATGCGGTCTTCACAATCAAACTGGAGCGTGGAACCGGCATCAGAGATGGCTGGGACGGGATCATGGTCAAGAATACGCTTGCAGGGTATGCTCATCTACATGCATGCTCGTATCTGCGGTTCGCAGAGGCGTTTGTTGAGGCATGCCGGTGATGTGTGTGCTGGTACTTCGGTGGAACCGGTTCCCATCTCCTTAAACACATACATTATTAAAAATTTAACGAGAAAAAAAATAAAAGTGAGGGGAAGGAATCTGCAGGTCTGCCCAGGATCGTGTAGGGCTGTGCAAGTCCTTGATACACACATCAACCACAGCCATATAAATAAACAACCCAAGAGCAGGGTGAAAGTGAAATCCTCAACAGTTCCACTTCGATTCCATCCACTTTGGGATCCGCCCTGAATCAGAGGGTCCGATCATCACAGTGAGCCCGGTCACATCCTCGACATCCCCTTGCAGCCGCGCAGCCAGTCCCGGAAGGATGATTGTGCCGTGATCTGTCTTTTCTTGCACATCAAAGCCAGCCGAATCGAACATATCCTTGATCTTTGCCGCAGTGAGCTGACCGCCTGCTACCGCTGCCTCCACGCCGATGCCGTCGGTATTCACCACGCAGAGATAGCAGTCGATAGCATTGGACGACAGATCGCTCTCCACGGTATAGTATGTCAGCGCAAAGTTCGTTGTTATGATCACAGGCGATCTCCGATCTGGTGATCCAATCTCAAAGACACCGGAATCGACCATCACAGGCGTTCTTGGATCGGTATAGATCGTGTCCCTGATATGCAGTTCAGGCAGGAGCGAGTATGGCTCGATTGAGTGCATGATCATGATATCCCCATATCGAACCGTGAAGATGGATGCAAGCACGCTCTCCCAGTATGACGCGCTGACGCCATCAAACTCTTTCCACGCTGTCATGGGCACAGCCATCAGCGGATATGCGATATCGGTCTCTCCGGCAATCCCTGCACGCCGCAATTTCAGAAAATTCTCAAAGGAGTCCCGCAATCCTTTTTCCGGGAAGGTTCCAGGATCAAGAACCAGATCGGTGATCCCAATCGATGCAAACGTCAGTGCAAGCGATTTTAATGTATCAAGATCATTCGGCGCGGACAGCACCACAGGAACATGGTGCGCGAGCACAAGTTGTGCTACATCGCGCCAGTTGTCCGTAGTTGCGGCATAGATCAGTGGTCTTCGATCGGCAGCAACCAGAAGTCCGGCAGCAAGGATCTCTGCATCAAGCGAGCAGAGCACGAGCGGAAGTTCGGTTGTTTCCGTAACTGTCCTGACTGTATGAGCGAACTGATCCGCGTCATCCGATGTACATCTGATCGCAACAGCATCCAGTGTTAAAAAGTCCCCGATATAGAATTTCCTGAAGTTCTGGATCTTATTGATACGATCGACTAGTTCTTTCTCATCCATCGTATCGCATACATCATAAGCATACGCTGTTTTATTGAAAAATGTCAGTTTGTGCCGGTACAGCACATCATCTCCACCGATGGTGATCGCATGATCCCCTGTTCCGATGGTGATCTCACGTATCTCAGGCGCAAGTAGACCGGTGAGCGTATCATAATTCTCTTTATATCCCTCATCAAGCAGCAGCGGACATTCCTCGAGCTTTCTTGATCGATCGATCAGGTGCGAGGCAAATGCCATGCATGTCGGCTCTCCGCAATCGCCACAGTTGGTCTTCGGCAGGTATTCGTAAGCCTGTAACGGGCTATTGATCTTCATTTTAATATGCTACAGTTCTCCCACCGATTCGTGACCGATCGATCTTGATACCGGTCGGAGTCGTGATCACCAGATCCTCGCCAAGTCCTGCAATATCTCCGTGCACATCACTCACCACATCCCGCAGATCGCGAAGTGCGCGTTCGAGTACTATTCGATCCCGTTTAATCAGCGAGATATCGACGATCACGATATTTCCATCGTAGATCTCACTTTTCAAATCAGGAATTCCATCCAGATTGTTCAGTTCCGCAACACGTATATATGTCTCTGCTGGCTCCTCTTCCATGACTTCTTCGTATTGCGAGAGATCCAGCTCAGCATATTCATCAACGCTTGGTTTCGGCATCGGACCAAATAACAGTTCCTTAATCTTCATGGGCATGCAATCACCTACATATATACTCATATCTGACATCCTCATATATTTAACCTATATGGTTTCTGATCTGAACCAACAGATACGCCGTGTAAAAAGAGATAAGATATGCCTGATCAATTTGAATCAGATGAAGAACGAAAAAGAGATCATTGAAGC
>PIXW01000098.1 GCA_003601535.1 ANME-2 cluster archaeon | reverse complement strand
CCCCAGCCGCTGTTGTTAATAAACCCGAAATTCTCAATCCACTCACCAGGTCCGGCTCTACAACGTACGATCCAATCAGAAGCGCCACCCCCAGTAAAAAGAAGAACAGTCCGGTAATTAATTTGTGTTCAGGTCTCTCTTGCTTCTCCTCTGGCTTCCATAGTCCCCGGTCTATCAGGTCGAGCTTCTTCTTGTGTTCCAGATAAGTCACGAATGCGTAACATGCAATTGCCGCGATTATTATCAAGACCCAGTCAGTCATATCACACATCACTGTTAAAACACATATTTAAAGTTGATCATTCCATAATTTTTCCATACGAAAGATTTATTAACTATGTGTTTCCGTACCATAACTCTGATGATATCAAAAGCAATATCAACAATTATCATACTTTCTATAGTATCAATGATACCTGCAACCCCGATAGCAGCATCCCAGACAAGTGTCAGCGTCAATGCTCCCGAAAAGGTGGATGGTGATTTCAGTGTCGTAATAGAGATAGAAAACGCTGCCGATCTAGATTCAGGGCAGTTTGATCTGGCGTTTGATTCGGATACTGTGAATGTTACAGGGGTCGATGACGGGCTCATCGATGGTACCGTGATACCCATAGACAACTGGGCGGTCGACGAAGACCGAATCAAGGTACTCTTCAATCTCCCAGGCATCGACGGTGTCTCAGGATCCGGATCGCTTGCAACGATTCACTTTGAGACGATAGTGCCCGGGGATTGCACAATGAAGCTATCCGACGGATTGCTCGTCGATACCATGGCAGAGGCGATACCTGCAAGCTGGGACGGTGTTGAAAGTGTTGTGCCAGAGGCTGCGACCAATACCAGGACCAGGACATCGATTCCGGCAGACGCGACTGAATCCAGATCATCCGGATTTGGGGCGTTATTTGCGATAGGTGTCCTTGCGGCAGCGATCTTTGCATTCAGGAGAGAATAATAAAGGAGGTATAATGAAAACAACATACATGCTCTACTGTGTGTTGATAGCTCTTGCAGTCTTCAGCGCACCAGTATCGGCAGATATCATCGGCGATGCGAATGACGATGGCAGAATCACCACGGCAGACTCAGTGCTTGCGCTTCGAATGGCAGTTGGGAGCATAGCCCCTGATCTGGAGAGTGCGGATGTAAGTGGTGACGGCAGGATCAGTTCACTCGATGCGCTCATGATACTCGCGATGGCACAGAAGGCGCAAGTGTATGTCAATGCTCCCGAAACGGTATCTGGCACATTCAATGCCACGATAGACGTCTACAATGTCGCCAATCTCGATTCCGGGCAGTTCGATCTCTCGTTTGATTCGAGTGTTGTGAACGTAACCGCAGTCTATGATGGGAACATCGACGGCACAACGGTTCCTGTATCTGACTGGCATTTCATGGATGCGGATACGATCAGGGTACTCTTTGATCGCTCTGGCGCAGACATGGTGACCGGATCCGGATCGCTTGCAACGATTCACTTTGAGATCACAGGATCAGCCGGGGATAAGAGCGTTCTGGACATATCCGAGGGAGGATTCTTCGATCTCTATACGTACGGTGAGGGGATACCTGCGATCTGGAACGATTGCGAGGTGACCATCGGAGTGCCTGTCAAGGTCAATGCTCCCGAAACGGTATCTGGCGCATTCAATGCCACGATAGACATAGAGAATATCGCTGATCTCGATTCGGGGCAGTTTGATCTCTCGTTTGATTCGAGTGTTGTGAACGTAACCGCAGTCTATGATGGGAACATCGACGGCACAACGGTTCCTGTATCTTACTGGCATTTCATGGATGCGGATACGATCAGAGTACTCTTTAACTGCCCTGATGCAGATGCGGTGAGCGGATCCGGATCGCTTGCAACGATTCACTTTGAGATCACAGGATCAGCCGGGGATAAGAGCGTTCTGGACATATCCGATGGAGAACTCGCCGATCTCGATACGTACGGTGAGGGGATACCTGCAACATGGACTGACTGCGTGGTAACTGTGACCGGAACAGTGTGAAAAATAGGAGGGATAATGGAACTGAAACCAATCGGAACCATACACACCCCGTACAGGACATCAGGGGATGCCCCGTTTCAGGGAAGATTCTCCAGCGAAACCTGCGAGATCGAGATATTCAAGGAGTATGAAGATGGGTTGAAGAATATCGATCAATGCTCCCATCTCATACTTCTCTACTGGCTCGATAGAGCGGATAATCGTGTTTTACAGACACATACCCCCTGTGATGCAGATATCCACGGGGTCTTTGCGACACGATCCCCGAACAGACCCAATCCGATTGGATTCCATGTCGCTGAACTGATTAAGCGGGAAGGAAATGTTTTAAGGATCAAAGGGGTTGATGCACTCGATAAAACCCCGCTGATCGACATAAAACCTTATTCTTCCGGAATCGATGCGATCAGTGACGCAAACATCGGATGGTTCGAAAAAGCAACAGAAGGTGATCAGACCAACGGAAATTCATATAGAGCGGATATCGAAGAGTTGATCAAAGAAGGAGACTTGATAGGTCTCCTCAAAAAAACCGGAGAACTGCACGGGCATTTTTGCAGCCATTCGGCGTATGGCGTCAAGGCAGGCTACATCGCCATGCGCGAGCTTGGAATGACAAACACAGGAATGGAAGAAGTTGTAGCGATCGTTGAGACCAACAATTGCTTCAGCGATGGAATTCAGATGGTTACCGGATGCAGTTTTGGTAACAATTCGCTGATCTACAGGGATTACGGAAAAACTGCAGTAACCGTCGCAAAAAGGGATGGTACAGCGATGAGGATTGCACTCAATCCGGATTTCGAAGAATCCCGCTCTGAGAAATATCCTGAAGCAAACGCGCTCTTTGAGAAGATTGTTGTGAGGCGTGAAGAGCCGACACCTGAAGAGACTGCGAGGATGATGCAGCTCTACAGAGAAATGTCGATCGAATTACTCGACGCGGACGACTCCGAACTCTTCACGATCGAGCGCAAGACGATAACGCTTCCGAAGTACGCGCCGATATTCGCATCTGTCAGATGTTCCATCTGTGGCGAGAACGTGATGGAGACGCGTGTGAGGATGAGAGATGGTAAACCGGTCTGCATTCCGTGCGCTCACGATGACCACTACGCGATGTACGGGAGCGGACTGTGTATTGAGAGGTGAT
>PIXW01000097.1 GCA_003601535.1 ANME-2 cluster archaeon | reverse complement strand
GATCGCAACTGGTTCTCGATCACTGGCTCGGTCTCCTCAATTACAAGTGCACGCCTGTCTCCGATGAAATCTGTTATATGTTTTATCGGCAGTGGATTTACAAAAGAAAGCGAGAGATGCGGAATCTCGATCCTCCTCTTGCGCATGATCGATTCAACGATCACCGATGCGTAGCCCGATGAGATGATGCATGATGATGCGGTTTTTTCATGAAAAAATCGGTTGATATCTGATGTTTCAGACAGATCTTCCATCAAAGGATACGTATCTCTGTGAAACAACTGGTGCCTACCATGCATCGAGTATTCCCAGATCGATCGATCAAAGAGATGCGATTTTGATTCGTTTCGTGTCTGCTTCTCATCGATCGTAGATTCTGATTGCAGCAATCGATCTGTCACCCGGACGATTACAGGAGTACGTACCGCCTCAGCGATGCGATAACCTTCGCAGACCGCATCATACAGGTTGGCCGGGTTTGGGTCGAGCACAGGCACCTCTGAAAGCATGCCCCAGTACCTGGAATCCTGCTCATTCTGCGATGCCGCAGCCATCGGATCGTCGCCTGCGATGATCACGGTTCCGGCACCGGTGGTGTGTGTGCTTGCCGTTATGAGCGGATCAGCAAGGATGTTCATGCCAACATGCTTCACGATCACCATTGACCGGATGCTACATGCGGACGCTCCGAGCGCGATCTCCATTGCGACCTTCTCATTGATGCACCATCTCGCATGCGCTTCTGATATCAGATGCTCCATCAGTTCGGTTACCGGATACCCTGGCACACCGGTGATGCTTCTGACATCGCATTCGCGGACTGCTGATGCGATTGCGTTGATGCAGGTTGTTCTGGTCATGGTTGTAGGATGGTTTGTTTGATATGGTATTATCCTTTCATGATAACAGATAAGAAGCAGTCACATAATGACCCGAAGACACCGGAAGAAATGGATCAGGGATATTGCGCGGCAGCAGATCGAGCGGCTCTTCGAACTCGCTGAAGCGATATCAGGAGTGCGCCCCGAATTAAGCGACCGTTATATTTATCTTGCAAAGAAGATCGGAATGCGGCACCGGGTGCGTATCCCCGCGCATCTGAAGCGCAGAATGTGTAAACACTGCGGAAAGTATCTTGTTCCGGGCAGAACGTGCAGGGTGAGGCTGAACAGAAACCGCGTGGTCGTGACGTGTCTCTCCTGCGGAAAACAGATCAGGTACCCATATCATGGTCGTAATCATCCTTCCAACGAAAAACGAGAGTGAATCGATCAGAGAAACCATAGACCGCATAAGAAGCGTCTGTTCTGATCAGATTGTGGTGGTTGATGGGCACTCAACCGATGGAACCGCTGATATCGCAAGAGAGATGGGTGTCCAGGTCATATTTGATAACAATAAAGGCAAAGGAGACGCTCTCAGGGTAGCTTTCGATTATGTGGATGATGATGTTCTGTTTCTGGATGCAGATGGCACGTACCCTGTCGAGCAGATCCCGGAGTTCATTGATGCGCTCGAGGGTTGTGATGTTGTGATCGGCGAACGTGTGGAATTCACTGATGGTTCGCTGCCACTGTTATTGAGAATTGGCGACCGGGCATCAAGGACGATGTTTCGGATGCTGTATGGTGCGAGGCTTGACAATCTCTCAGGATTTCGGGGTATTTCCAGAGATGCGATCTCGCGGATGAGGCTGGAATCGGATGGTTTCGGGATTGAGACCGAGATTACAGCAAAGGCTGTGCGATTGGGTCTGCGGATCAAGAAGATTCCGATTGCATATCTGGTTCGCAGAGGGAGATCGAAGTTCAGTCCGGTGAGGGATGGGGTTGCGGTCGTGTGCGCGATGGTGCGGTACCGGTTTTGGGGGACGGAAAACCAAATGTTAATTTGCCGCAAAACAAAAGGCATGAAACGAGATAGCGATGAACATAGATGATGAAAATGATAGGCGCGTCTCTGAGCAGTGAGCAGAATACCTGTGGAACAAAAGCCCATTCCATCTCTTATGACTATGGTTCATGAGAGGATCGCATCAAAGGTTGACAGTATTAGCATGGATGCTGAAGTTATATTGATGAGAAACAAATCCTTAGCAGAAGTTGTTGATGAAATTCTATATAAAACGATAAATTTGCTCATTAAAGAAGATAAAACATATAGAATTGATATAATCATCCATAAAGATGCAGAAATACCTGATTGGAGTGAATTTGTGATATTCATAAGAATCTTCGCTAAACGGTTCGAAGAAATATTCAGGATCTGGAAAAAGATAGAGGAAGAGGCAGAGGATGTGATGAACAGAGTGAAAGAGGAAGATATCGGGAAAGTATTAGAGATAGACCGAATAAACAGGAATTTAGCAATATTTGTTGATGAACTATAAGTTATGAGATTCAATCCATCTGACTTTTTGAGGATTGCAAAGTGGCTAATCGATGCCGATGTGGAAGAAAGAGAAGCCATTCTCAGGACTTCCATAGGCAGAGCATATTATGCAACGCATCTGGACTCAAGAGAGTGGTTGATAATGCATGGATGCCAGATTCCGAAGGATATCGATGCTCATAAATCCGTAATAACCGAGCTTAGACGGTGGCATTCCAGAGGCGTCGGAGATATGCTGGATTATCTGAGAAAGAATTATAGAAACAGAGCGGATTATGATCTGGATAAAACCATAAAAAGAAGCGATGCGCAGAGAGCCATAGAGATATCTGAAGCGATCATTGGCTCTTTCGGGCTATACAAAGGGTGAAGTTGTTTCTGAGGTGATCAGGGCTTGGGGGGGTGTGGTCTCATGGGTTTGTGTGGAGGTCGTGCGGTTTGTGAGGTGCGAGGATTTTCTGGGCGGCGGTCACTTTCACCCCGCTCTTTGGGCGGGGTTTATGTGGCTGTGGGGCGATGTGGGAATGAGGTTGTGTAAGGATGAAGGATGTGAAGGCGCGGATGCGGTGTGGTGATGTGCGTGGGCGGTGGGTGAATGGTGCGATGTCATGAGGAGCAGCAAATGGACATAGATGATGATTTTAGGTTGATAACCGGACTTAAAAATATTTATCCACACCAACGAGAGACAATAGAACATATTTTAAACGGCGAATCAGTGGTTCTTCGTGCCCCGACTGGTTCGGGAAAGTCTGAAGCAGTTATTGTGCCTTTTTTAACGAATATAAATAAAACGTTGCCATCTCAACTGATTTATTCGCTGCCGGTTAGGGTGTTGGTCGATGATTTAAGCAGAAGGTTTGCGAAGTATTCAAATGTTAAAGGAGTGAATGTGGCAGGACACCATGGAAAAAGAATCGAAACGCCGCTGTTTTATCCACCGATAATTATTACTACTATCGATCAAACTGTCGGTGCTTATGTTTGTACTCCACTGAGTTTGCCACTCAGGGCAGGCAATATCCCTGCTGGTGCTGTTAGTTCTGCTTTCTTGGTGTTTGATGAAGTTCATACGTTTGATCCTGAACGAGCTTTGCAGTCTGCATTGATACTTGCAAAACATTCATCTAAACTAAATTTGCCCTTCGTTTTCATGTCTGCTACAATGCCAGACGTTTTTCTTGAAAAATTAGGCGAAATATTTGATTTTAAGAGGGTTGATGCAAACGAAAAAGACATTCTTATTAGAAAAAATAGGAAAGTGCATGTATATTGGGAAGGTAAAGACAAAACACTTGCAGGCGAGGATGTAATCGAAAATTACAACAAATCTAAAGGTAAATTGATTGTTATTTGTAATACAGTAAGTAAAGCCCAGGATATTTACAAAGAGGTGGAAAATGAAGTTGGTTGCGAGACTGTACTGCTCCATTCAAGATTTTTGGAGGAAGACCGCAAGAGAAAAGAAGAAAAGTTAAAGGACATATTTGGAAAAAATTCCAATAAAAAAGGGATTTTGATATCAACTCAGGTTATAGAGGTTGGTCTGGATATC
>PIXW01000096.1 GCA_003601535.1 ANME-2 cluster archaeon | reverse complement strand
GCAGACCGCGCCACCGTCTGGGAGGCGATTCGTGCAAGAGAGATTGCATGCGCAGAGGCACCTGACGATCTCATCAGGTTCTCTTCAGAGGTAAAGCCGGTAATCATGTGGAACATCACACGCGAGTGCAATCTTGCATGTAAACACTGCTATCTGGATGCGAGATCGAAGCATCCTCAGGAATGGACGCTCGAAGAGGGTATACGTTTCATCGATGAGATGGCTTCGATTGACATACCGGTACTCATCGTTACCGGTGGAGAGCCATTGATGAGTAAAAATTTCTTCCCATTTGCATTCCATGCAAAAGATAGAGGGGTTCGCATGGTAATATCCACCAACGGTACGCTGATCACGCCAGAGGTGGCAACGCTACTGTCAGAAGCAGATATCAGGTATGTCGGTGTCAGCGTGGATGCAGCCACCGCATCCAGACATGATGCGTTCAGGGGTGTGAAAGGATCGTTCGACCGTGCAATGGAAGGGATAAAAAACGCACAGGAAGCAGGACTCAAAACAGGAATTAGAATTACAATACAGAAAGAAAACTGGCAGGAAGTTCCGAAACTCCTTGATCTTTGCGTTGAAAGAGGGATACCAAGATTCTGTCTGTATCATCTCGTTCCGACCGGACGTGGAAAAGATATCATGGAGCTGGATCTCACAAAGGAAGAGCGGACACAGGTGCTCAAATATCTTTACGACAGCGCAATAGAGCTTCAGGATAGAGAGATCGAGATCTTAACGACAGATTCTCCGATGGACGGTGTGTACATTCTTGAACGGCTTAAAAGAGAGGATCCTGAGAGGTTCAATAAGGTCAGGGAACTTCTGAAGATTTCAGGCGGATGTTCGATTGGAAACAAGGTTGCCAATGTGGATTATCTTGGAAATGTGAATCCATGCCATTTTACACCGCAGATGACGGTTGGAAATGTTAGGGAACGTTCGTTCAATGAGATATGGAACGAGCGTCCAGGCAAGCAATTACTTGAGATTCGCGAGCGAAGGATGACGCTTGATGGTACGTGCGGACGATGCGAGTACATGGACGTCTGCGGAGGCTGCCGACAGAAGGCGTACTTCTATGGAAGCAATTTCTATGGTGGAGATCCGACCTGTATCTACAATCCTGATAAGAAACGACTGGAATACGAATTATTTTAGAGATGAAGGTATTTTTCATTGGTGCGGGTCCTGGTGATGCTGGATTGATCACCGTAAGGGGGAAAGAACTGCTCGAATGTGCGGACACAATCATATACCCCGGTTCCTCGATCAATGCGGAGATACTCGAGTTTTCGAACGGAGACAAGATAAACAGTTGGAATTTAAACTTTGAAGGCGTGGTAGCGCATATCATCAGGGAAGCCAGCAAAGGAAAGACGGTGGTAAAACTGCACAGCGGCGACCCTTCGCTCTTTGAAGATACCTCTATGTATACGCGCACGCTGTCGGAACATGGAATTCGGGTAGAGATTATTCCTGGCGTTTCATCACTTTCTGCTCTTGCTGCCTCGTTGAAGATAGCAGATAGAACGTTGATCGTTACACGTCCTGCTGGAGAGCCATGGAGAGATGATTACCGATTTGAATCCGGATCGATCAAGGGATTATCCAGCCATCGTGCTGCCATGGTAATTTTTATCGGAACAAAACATATTCGAGATATTATAAATGCCATCGACCATCCTCCGGATACACGGGTTGCGGTGGTGTACCATGCCTCATGGGATGACGAAGAGATCATTACTGGCACGGTTGCTGATATTGCTGATAAAGTCGAAGAGATCGGAATCAGGAAGAGTGCTGCGATTTTTATAAAGCCGCATGAGCAATTTTCGTAGACTTGAGATACCATATCGAGCATGCTTATCCTTTCGTAAGCCTCATCCCGAATAAAAACCGTAACCAGTTGACCCACCTGATTACCAGATCATACAGGGAAGCAATCACGACAAACGACGATGTGATAATACTCAGGCATTTTACAGCAATGCTCGCATCCAAGCTGGCAATATAAAAGCCAATCGTCACAATTACATTTGATGGAGTATATAAAATGGCAGAACAGCTTCATTTGTGTACTTCAACACTCTGTTGTTGAAAAACGAAAAATAGTATTCGCGGGAAGATGCACCTGATTCAACCAGAAAACATCCTGATGTAAAGACAACCACACCCGTCAGAAGCGCAATCGTTCTGTGGCGTTCGATGGTCTGCTTGAACTTCAGATCAGTTGCAATCAGGTAACCGTAGATGAAGAAGACCCTGGTATATGGCAAAACTCCAGCCGCCGAAATCTCTTATGCCGATGCCCTCTGGCTGGAGATCGACGAGCAGTTCCATGATGCCAGGAGAAATGGCAAGCAGAAAGATAGCCCATGGCTTTCTGAAAAAGAGAACCGCCCTCGAGATTGAACCATGCACCGCTTCTTTTCTGAGGTAGAGAAAGAGTGGCAGTGTGATCAGAAAGAAGATGAAAAGCATCTCCAGATACCAGAGGTGGAGCCCCATCCAGGCGAAATAATGGGGGTAGAACTCGATAAAAGAGCCAGCAAACTGTGAATGGCTTACACGCTCGATGTAAACCTGCAAGGGTATGAGTACGACAAATGTGCCGAACAGGAAGGGTATGGCAAGTCGTTTGAACCGCTCCCTGACAAATTGTCCGCGTGTCCGATGACTCAGGGAATAGTATACACTGAGACCAGAAAGGAGAAAGAAAAGAGGCATGATCCATTGAGCCATGAAATCGACAGATACAGACATGACAGGATCCAGCTGGTTGTTCCTTTAGCCGGGTTTTCTGATCATGGTGTTTGTCGAATAGAGCTCGATAGCTGCACCTCCTGCTGGAGTAATAGCCCCGAGGTTACTGGAGCCTTCATAGAACCGGACGTCCGCGCCGCCCCCGAATGAATTGCGGGGCATCCGCGGGCTGGAGGTCGCGTGCTCGGGTGAGCGCGGACAGATGCGGTGGAGATGACGGCGTTGGATACGAACTCCTTTCGGCTCTTTACTATCGTAGCATACTTTCGGCAACCTAAAAATCTCCAAGTTTTGTATTTATCGCATTCATTTCTTTAATCGTCGGTAGCACATCAAAATACATTGTTGGATACTTCTTTTTTTCATATCCCTTAATTAATTTAAAACTGCCAGATTTTTTATAGAACTCTATCGAGTCTTGTTTTGAATCAACTGTTATAAAACGACAACCGACCTCATTTGATATTTTAAGTGCTTTACCAACCGCAGCAAGTAATAAAAACCTCCCTACGCCTTTCCTCTCGTATCTCTTATCTACAGCCAACCGAGCGATCTTAATTGCAGGATATTCTTTGTATGGTATTTCAATCTGTTCTTCTTCTCGAACATCTTTCTGTCTGACGATATCGGTAGTGAATGTCACATACCCAACCAACTGATTGGAATGACAGCAAAGATATGTTTTACTAATGAGTTCCTCTTGATTTTTGAGTGCGTCTTCTTTTAAAAACTCATTTAATTCAGGGGAAGTTGATTCAAAATCTGATACATTGCGTCGTTTTGTGTATGGAACTATTTGCAATTCATCGTAAGAGAAGTGCGGACACATAAATTAGAACGGATGCGCCTTGTACACCCTGATCGCCTCTCTAACGAACTCCACTTGCTCTTTTGTAACTTTAGGGTTTTTCATATTATCTTCGAACTCGCGCACGTCTTCCGGATCCTCTATGAGCAACCCAAGTCGGATTGGTTCTGCCATGTGTTCATCTCCTTTCGTAAACCCACTCCACGCATTAATAGAATATAAACATTTTCAGTCTAAACAGTACTTCCGAACAGGCGTAGTTCCGAACCGGGAAATGTCGCGCAAAAAGACGTGTAAATCTGATTTTAATTCACCACAG
>PIXW01000095.1 GCA_003601535.1 ANME-2 cluster archaeon | reverse complement strand
GATGCAGGGTAAGTTTTCGAAGAACAAGGGCGAAGAAGATTATCAAAAAGAAGGCGATCAGGTTATTTATTGAAATATCGAAGGAATACTGATCGAACAAGTTCTTAAGGTTTTCAAGCATAGTATCTCATCTATTGTTGATGGTTTATGAATTTTTTGTCACAACCACCTCGATGCTACACATATAATCCCTCTCTTCCGCTCATCCGGAGACGATTCCTCCGGACCATGATACGGGGCATCACCATATTCCGCGATGGATGGGACCACTTTCACCCCTGCTCTCTTTAAGTACCTTCGTTTATCCAGGTGTTAGACGAAGAAACAAAAGCAGAATACTATACCAAAGCCCTCTTCACTTCTGATATATCCATAAAAGAGAAATATACAGAGAAAACCCTGCCTTCATGCAGAGATGCAAAAGTTGGGCTTGGAGATGTTGAGGTCGTGGAACAGGTGACCGGGTACAAGAGGTACAAATATTTTAGCGATGTGGTACTGGGTGAATGTCCTCTGGAGATGCCAGAGCTCTCTCTTGAAACTGTAGCCCTCTGGATCGAGCTTCCCGACAGATTTACGAATCTCGTTGAAGAATATAATCTCGATTGAAAAAATTGGAGGTGCTTTGATAAAGAATGCTCAAAATTCGAAGTTATCATGGTATTTTTTTTCCATGAATCACTTTCACCCTACTCATTGAGTACCTTTATCTACATAGATGTTAGACGAGATGGCATCTAAATGATCGAGGAAAGTATATGATCCAGGAAACATCCGAACAGATACGAAAGCGGTTCCTCGAACTGAATGTCGAGATCGAGTCATCCGAGATCGAACGACGGCTTCGCGACCTGATCGAACGGTTCAAGGTACCGGCTTCAGAGGCAGAGCGAAGTGTTGTCAGTTACTTTCTGCGGGAACATAACATCAAACGGGAGGATTATTATAGTACTATAGAGGGGGCATCGTCCACACAGATCGCTGACATCAACGAGAGCGGACAGTGGGTCAACCTGCGTGCAAAGGTTGTGCAGCTGTGGGAGAGCACATCTCCAACGATTGCTCAGGTCGGACTCATCGGCGATGAGACAGGTACGATCAAGTTCGTGAAATGGGCAAAATCCAATCTGCCAACACTCGTTGAGGGTAAAAGCTACTCTCTTGAGAATATGACAACCGACGAATGGCAGGGGCGTTTCAGCGTGAAGATGAACCGAACCACCCGCATTTCAGAGCTTGACGAGGATATCGAAACCCCTGACCGGGAAGCGCATCTGGTAACGATAGACTCCATCGACGAGAGCGGACAGTGGATCAATCTGCGTGCAAAGGTTGTGCAGCTGTGGGAGAGCGAACACGAATC
This sequence comes from ANME-2 cluster archaeon, assembly GCA_003601535.1. Taxonomy (GTDB): domain Archaea; phylum Halobacteriota; class Methanosarcinia; order Methanosarcinales; family Methanogasteraceae; genus Methanogaster_B. The sequence goes on along the minus strand of PIXW01000095.1, from coordinate 2,553 downwards.
GATCGATCAGGTTGGACTCATCGGAGACGAAACCGGAACGATCAAGTTTGTTAAATGGGCGAAATCCGAGTTACCGGCACTCGTTGAGGGTAAGAGCTATTCATTTGAGAATCTGACGACAGATGAGTTCGATGGAAGGTTCAGCGTGAAATTCAGCAGAAACACATCGATTGAGGAACTGGATGAGGAGATCGAGGTCGGGTTCACTGCAACTGAGTTTGCAGGCGCAATGGTTCATATCCAGGAGGGCTCCGGATTGATCAGGCGGTGCCCGATCTGCAACCGTGCGCTCATGAAAGGAACCTGCATGGAACACGGAAACGTAGACGGCATCCACGATCTCCGCATCAAAGCTGTGCTGGATAATGGAAGTGCGGTGCAGGAGGCGCTCTTGAACCGCGAGATCACGGAAAGCACGAGCGGGATCACGCTCGACGAGGCGAAGGAGATGGCTGTTGATGCGCTCGATCAGAGTGTGGTTCTGGATGAGATGAAGAAACGGCTGCTCGGCAGATACTACACCATGACCGGGCGTGTGCTCGATCGATATCTGCTCGTCGAGAGCGTTTTGCCGATGGAGGCGATCACACATTCCGAGATCGATGCACTGCTTGCGGAGGTGACCTGAATGGCTGGCTTCACAAGGGAAGTGGCATACCGGATCTTTGCTCATGAACTAAAGGATACGTCAGTAGCACTGGAGCGTGATCTTGAGAATGCGTATGCGCCACAGTATGTCCTGACACCAACCGGTGCAAAGGTCAACCGCGTCTTTATCGTTGGCACGCTCACTGAAACAGAAGATATCGGTACCGATACTGAGTACTGGCGGGCACGGATATCAGACCCGACAGGCACGTTCTTTGTCTATGCAGGGCAGTATCAGCCTGATGCGACGCGGGTGCTCGCAGAGGCATCTGTTCCTGAATTTCTGGCGGTGGTCGGTAAGGTTGGCGTGTACACGACCGAGGATGGAAATGTGATAACATCGATCCGTCCTGAGACGATTTCAGTGGTGGATGCACCGACACGGGATCGGTGGGTGCTGGAGACCGCGAGGCAGACGATCGACCGGATCAAACGGCTGGAAGACGGTAGTTCTGAGAATCTTGCGATGGTTGAGGAACACTACTCGCTGGATCTTGAGCAGTACAGGCAGATGGTGGCATCAGCGCTGGAATCGATGCGATAACAGATGTTTCACGACCACCTTTTGAAATACCGATCGCACATCCTCCCCGGGTTTGAGTGCCATTAACTCATCGAGTATCTCCTGCGCAACCTCAGGTTCATGAACGATGGTGCAGTCGGCGCAGCTCCAGACCGTGCCGCCGGTTGAACTTTCAACGTATTTTCCGCCTGTCCGCTCATCATTGCACGGATAAAACGGACAGAAACAGAACGTACAGTCCTGCCCCTCAAAATGACATGGATAGTACTCACAATCCCTTCTGCCCACACGTCTTCCAGTCTTCAGCACATCTTCGATATTTTTTCTGGCTAGATCCTCTCCCCACTCGGATATCGCGCTGCTGATCACATCGATCAGTTTCTGATCCATGTCTGCTGCATCGATCCGGATGCAGTTCTCTCCGCACTCATGTACCCTGATTCCATGTTCTGACAGGCGCAAGATCAGTTCCGGTGCATCCATTCCAAAATCCCGGATATCAACCAGTATATGCTGCTGACCACTTTCGATGATCCTGAACCCCCGTATATTTTCTAATTTTGCAATCAGGTTATTATTCATCTAAAACCTCATAGTGAACCCGGAAAATTCTTCTTGCTCGATCTCTTCGATCTTCAAATCGGTGACGATGGATGCTCCCGGACCTTCCTGCAACAATTCGATCATCTGTTCGATGCTATCGTCCTGACCCTGTATCACTGCTTCAACTCCGCCATCAGGCAGATTTCTAACCCAGCCACGTAGACCGAGATTATTCGCACATCTCACTGTGAAGTAGCGGAATCCAACGCCCTGTACCCTGCCTGTTACAATGATGTGGATGGTCTTCATGTCATCACCTCGTTTCGCGTGATCTACGTGTTATTCACTGAAACATATCTTTTTTGTTGTGTGGAGGCTGTCACGTTACGTGGTGTTCGAGTGCCGGACCGAACTTCGCGGTCCAATACGCCATCTTTCCGGCAAGATATGCTAATATCCCCCGAGATGTCCGGTATTTGTGCTTTATCTCCCCGGGATCGGTCAGGTCGAATAGTAATTCTCACACTGATTGCTTGTCCGTGCGATCAAACCATCCTGCATAGATGCAATCAACCTATCGAAGTCTGGAATTATCTTATCCCTGATACACTTCTGTAAAATAAATGGAATCGCATCAAAATCATCTAACAACATCTCAAACATTTCTACCGCGATCTCTTCATCGTAAACTCTGAATATGTTTTTAATATCTGTGAAATACATGCACAATCTGATTTTATCCCTGTATGCTGCCTCTTTCGACTTTAAGATGTCGTAAACATCGTCTCCAATCAATTTGAAGAAATGAAATATGCAAAGTTGGTGCAAAGCTCCCAATT
>PIXW01000094.1 GCA_003601535.1 ANME-2 cluster archaeon | reverse complement strand
GAAGGTAATTGAATTAAGGATCCCCGGAGAAAAGATAAACGGAGAATTCGCTGAAAGTTTCGAGGAACTGAGAAACGGAACCAAAAACAGCATGGTTCTATGCAGAACTTCGGAGAACATGGATTTTATTCTGGATAGGTCAATTGATGCCGTGATTACAGATCCTCCTTATTATTCAAATGTGATGTACTCTGAGCTGGCAGATTTCTTTTATGTCTGGCTGAGGGAATCTTTAAAAGATGAATACGAGGAGTTCAAGCCTGAACTATCCCCAAAAGTAAATGAGATCGTCAAAAACAAGGTTCAGGGAAAAGATGACGGTTTCTTCATCGAGGGTATAACCCGCGTATTCGGGGAATGCTGCAGGGTCTTGAAGGATGATGCTCCAATGGTATTCACATACCATCACAAACAGTCACAGGCATGGGCTGCGGTCCTGGAGGCTATTCTGAAAGCAGGATTCTACGTGTCGGCGATATACCCTGTTACCAGTGACCCATTGTTCAATCCACATATCAGGGATAAGAATTCGATAGAATACGATGCCATAATCATCTGCAGAAAAAGAACAGAGGAGAAGCGGACGACCTTTGAGAACTATGAGGAAGAACTCTATATCAATGCAAAAAAGATCATCGAAAATGAACGCAAGAAGAGACCTCATCTCTCCAAGGGTGATATTTCCGTAATCGTCTTTGGAAAATGTCTGGAAATCTATTCAAAGTATTATCCGAACATCACCTCAGATGGAGAGCCAGTACCGGTAGACACTGCCACCGATAAGGTATGGGAGATCATCGAGCAGTTATCGGAGACTGATTATCTGCCGCCTGAACTGGACCCGATAACCAGAGCGTTCACGCTTAATCTGTTTGAGCCGGGAGGGATAAGTTACAACGAATTAAACAAGAGATTGCGCCAGCGTGGCGTAGATATATCCGAACTGGATGCGGAAAGACTCATCGCTGGTCCGAAAAATGCCAAGAGACCAGCAGACCCATTTTCAAGAAAGACGTATATCGAAGGGAAGTTGGGCAAGGACGGAGAGATGCTCGATATCGACAAGGTTCAATATCTCTTCATTCTCTACACCACCGATAAAAACCCATCGGAGTGGCTGCGAAAGTGGAGGACTCCTGAATTGGAGCAACTCTGCAAGATCCTCGCAGAAAAAACAGGAGATTCGCGATATGCGAACGTGATGGAACTAACGCTTGATATGTTCTGAAGGTGCTGAAAATGAGACTAAAACGCGGGTTTAATATCGTTCTGAACGAATACGATCACTTTGAGGATACAATGACACTCATCGAATTTCTTGGCGATATTCGTAGAAATAAACAGATACCCTCCAGAGTGACTGTCAAAGGTCTGGATACGCTGCTTCTCAACTCATGCGATCAGGAGGAGATGGGGCTGTTTATCGGTGAGTTGTTGAGAGATGGGCAGAGCAAGGGTCTGATACGCCCTTCCGCGGTTGTGCAGTTCATCGTGAACGGCAAGATCACAAAGGATATCCATACGAAGATCAAGGTGCGAAATGAGTACATCAATCTCGAGAATTTGTTCTACGGCAAGGTGTCGCGGCTGGCTCCTGATTGGGTACATGCGGTGAGGTAGGGTGGTTGTTATGGAGTGGATTCATGAAAACAATCACACACTTTAAAATCACCACCCCCCACGACGAATCCTGCATCGCTGAACTGATCATCGATGCAATCGCCAAATACATGAACACCCATGATCTGGACATCCGATACATGTCAGACATCAAACTGCAGAAGATCGTTTTCAAGACAGCAGAAGATCTTAACATACCCCTGACAAGAAGCTGGTACATGAGAGGCTGTTACATCCATATACCAGAAATAATCAATTCTAATTTCCTGCAAGAAAGGATAAACAGCAAACAAATAAAAAAAGAAGGCGGATACGATCTATTATTCAAAAGCGTATCAAAGAACATCGATGATATCTGGTGGACTCCAACCGATCGATTATTAAAGAATTTATACAACACTCAGGCGCCAGAGGCATATAGGAGGATTTACATCGCAAATAACAACATACTCAACCTGAATAGGGAGATTAATGACATCTTAGGAAAATATCGTATCGGCAGCACACTGGCAAAGTGGATTCCTTTGGGCACAGACTATTATCAGCGAGTATCAGAGAACATATCAAGACTGCATATCGAACTGATCTCAAAGAAAGAGTTTGGAGATGTGATCGTTCCATTTTTAGAGTTTACGAATGTTCTTGAGGCGATTTATCCGAAACTGGATAATCTCCTCAGTTCCAATACAGATATATCCAGCGACATCTTTGAATTCTTTGGACTGGTCGATGATGTGTATTACAGGAATATATGGCAGTATCCAGCACTCACCATATCAAGAGAAACCGTTGTCGGGATAAGAAAGGATGAAATTATAGAGGATAACTCAGCGCGTCTTGAAGGTGCTGACGACAAAATGAACTATCACATAGAACATCTAAAAACGGAGGCATCAGATCTCGATCTTTTACCATCTACCAAAGATCTGGAAACCGAGTACAAAAAATCGGTTGGGATGCTTGGTGAAGATGCCAGCAGGAAGATAGCAGAGTTCTGGAAGATGCACAGCATGGCAGGAGGGAGCACAGATTAAAGAAGAGACTTTCCTCGACACCTGCATATTTTTCTCTTATGCCAATGATTTTGAGCGTTATTCCGGTGAGTGCAGGCGGTTATTCGAGGAACTGGAATACGATAAATATGCCAGCGGGAACGTCATCGATGAGATTAATAGGAGGATGAAGAAGCGAAAAACGATATATATGAGTCTTTTATCACATATTAGCAATGGCGAGGTTTTGGATGGATTTTCCCCCACTTCTGATATTTATTTGAGCAAAAATGATAAAAAACATCTTAAAAATCTGATAAAGCATCTGTCCAAATGTCCCGCAGAAAAGGTACTGTCGCATTTCAGACTCTTTGTCAGATTGCTTGAATACCGGATGGATTTCGCCATAAATAACCTTTTGGAGACCACACCGAAAAGCAGCGATCTGCATGTAAGAAGCGTGATCAGTGCTCGTATAGACAACGACTCGGATGCAAGAATCATCATGGATGTATTTGAATGGTCAGAAGAGAGAAACGATCCTGTATTCATCACAACAGATATCAAAGACATCTATCGGAATAGAGATGACATCATCAGGCTGCTGAGAGAGTATAAGTTTCTTGAGGCAGATCCGTTTAGCATTTTGCACATCAGAGAACTGGTTGCGTAAGAATTCAATCAACCATGCACCCCCACACCCGGACCCCGATCGAGATCATAAAACAGACCGTGGATCAGGAGATACTCTCGATAATCATCTTCGGCAGCGCAGCAACCGGACATTTCAAAAAAGAAAGCGATATCGATATATTAATCATAGTAAAAGAGTACAACAAACCCGTTTGCAAAGAATACTGGAAACAAATAAAGAAAGAAGGCTATCAGACGCTCGGAATCCCTATAGACTCAATCTTCGCAGAAGAAAATGCACTTAACGATGTTACGAGTTCTTTTTACCTTGATGTCATAGCGGACGGAAAAGTCATCTACGAAAAGGGCATCCTTGACCGAAATATATTCAAGCGACACAACATACCACCGACCTCAACAGGCGGTGTCAGGATTGGGTGGAGAATTTCGGACGTGATCAAACACCAACCTCTTGAAAAATCAATAGATCTATTGAAAAATCAATAATCGATACAAGCGATGAACGAAGCAGAATTGAGAGTATTGGCAGGATTTTTTCCTGCAACAAAGAATATCACGATCAAAGAACTGGAACAGAAGAGTGACTACTCTTATGAGAGAGTATATTCCTCCCTCAAAAAATTAAAGGAATATGGAGCGGTCATGAGAAAGAAGGTAGGAAAGATATTGACTTTTTCACTGGTTCCAGAGAGTGATCTGGCATTACTGGCTTTCTTTTACCATTCGATTAAAAGACGGTCGGAATTTGCAAAGTCCAACAGGACTGTATGGAAGCTTCTGAAGGAATTTTCTGTAAACGATGACATCAAATGTGTGATCCTCTTTGGAAGCTACGCAAAAGGCAACGCTTCAGGTAAGAGCGATGTGGATGTGCTCTGTGTGACGGATGCTGACATTGAGACCATCGCCAGGTCACTCTCGCACAAGTACGGTATGCATCTAAATCCAGTCAGGGTCAGGTCGATCAAAGATATTGAAATTGATAACAGGGCTTTTTATGAGGATATGGTAGAATATGGATACGTCATAAAAGGGCTGGAATATTTTTATGAACAGGTTTACAGGTGAGTTGATGGTTAGAAGCGTACAATGGTTTGAAGAGAGAAGATTGCTTGAAAAAACACCATTCATCGGACGATTGAGCCCCCAGTATATGGAGAAGGCAAGATACAACCTGACAACCATGAGCATACTCTCCCAGATTGACGATAACAAAGAGGCAAGAAAGATTCTTGATGTGCCTGAATGGTATTTATCGAGCCAGTGGGTGGTGATCACAGGTTACTATGCGATGTATATGGCTGCCCTTTCATCTCTTGCCAGGATTAACTATCGCAGTAAAAATCACACTGCCACGGTCGTTGCTATGAAGACTTTCTTTGTGAAAAAGGAGTTGCTTGAAGAAAAATATCTTGATATGCTCAAAAACGTCCAGTTGGAGAAGGAGAGGGTAGAACAGTTAGAGATCGTGAGAGAAAGGAGAGAGATTGCACAATACAGCGTCACGAAGGATACTACCAGGGAATTAGCACTGAAAACACGAGACGATGCTTATGACTTTGTGAACAGGATCGATGTGCTGCTGGATGAGATTGGAAGTGTAGAGGATTAGGATGGCGGTTGAAGAGAACTTTCCACTGGAGCAAGTTGCCCCACTGGCAACTGCCGAGAGTAAATCCAAGCATAATTATCGACCGATCTATTCCCTCCATAAATGGTGGGCAAGGAGGTTGGGATCAATTTTTCGAACCATCGGGCTCTCTACTTTTGCAGAAGCCAATGATCCTGCAGATGTCTGGTTGTTACGGAGCGGATTTATGAAAATGATTACGCACGCTGAAATCGACGCCCTCAGCGACGAAGGGGTGAAACCGATGGCTGAAGTGGCAAAACATATCCCGCAGGGGGTTATAAAGCGGATATCTTTCAAAAATGAAAACGAATTAGTTTTTGGAGCTGAAAAATCATATCTGGAACGGATGCACAAGTCCACAGAGGGCTGGGAGACGCTGATCAATTCTCTGCTGGATTCAGGTCTCATCATGACCGGTGCCTGGCCCCTGTACACCGAGATGAAATCGCGCCTCCGGGCAAAGGAATCCGCTGCCTTTGCCTCCTCAATCTACATCGTCGCCCGCAAGATGGAGCGCGAGCCAACCGGCTTCTACAACGAGGTCTCCGATGACCTGAAGCGCCACTTAAACGAGAAGCTCCACCGCCTCTGGGAGGAGGGAATCGGCGGCACAGACTTCTTTATCGCGGCGATCGGCTCTGCAATCGAGGTCTTCGGCAGATACGAAAAAGTGATGGACCATGAGGGCGAGATCGTCCGTGCTG
>PIXW01000093.1 GCA_003601535.1 ANME-2 cluster archaeon | reverse complement strand
CCCCATCTTCTTTGTTGAATCGAGATCGCCCATCGAGTAGTTGATGCACCATGCAATCGACTCCGGGGTTCTGTATCCGACGACCCCGTTTGAGAAGTTATCAATCAGGTGCACGGCATCGGTTGCAATCACAGGTTTTCCGGCGTCCCATGCTTCCAGTACCACGATTCCGAACGGCTCATTACGGCTCGGAACGCACGCGAGATCGCACGAGTTCATGCAACAAGAGAGCGTCTCATCAGATACACGCCCGAGAAACCTGCACGCGTCCCGCACACCCAGTTCTGATGCGCGGTGCTCGCAGTACCGCCTCATCCCACCGTCTCCGATGAAGACGAACCTGGCATCCCACCTGTTGTTGAGAATCTCTGGTATGGCATCGATCAAAATATCCACCCCCTTCTGATGGCATATCCGGCCTGTATAGAGCACTACTGGCGCATACGGATGGATGCCGAACCGCTTCTTGACAGCGCCTGCATCCACATCCTTCTCGATCTTACCCGGATTGATTCCGTTCGGAATCACACTGATCTTGTAGTCCGGGATCTGGTAGAGATGCTGCACCTCAACTTTAAACTGGTCTGTTGTGATGATCGTTTCTTTTGCTTCATATCCGCCAAGCCATTCCCTGTGCGATATCTCACGCGCTTCCCACCAGTAACCCTGCTGGTTACCGTTCCTGCCCCATTCGGTGCTGTGATATGTAACCACAAACTGCTTACTGTACTCCTGCTTGATCCGGGTCAGCGCATTCACAGGATGCCAGTCGTGTCCATGAAGGACGTCAAATTCGCCGAATTCTTTTTGTACTGACCCAAACCGGTCGTACATCGCATTGCACATCTGATCCATCTGGTGGACGATTCCGCCAGACGAATTGTACCTGCACCGCTGGTAATGCACCCCGTTTATCAGGTCGTAGTCGCGCATCCATCCGCTCTGCGTAAAGATGTGCACTTCGTGCCCTTTTGCCGAGAGCGTCTCTGCGAGCTCTGTTACATGCGGCGAAATACCGCCTACAGTCACAGAGTGCAAACTCTCCCATGAGAACATTCCGATTCGTAATGTTTCCATCTACTACACCTCCAAAAACTGTATATTACCGATATCTTTATCAACGATAAACCTTCCGGTCAGAAAAATTCATATTTCGTATGAAATATTGTTGTAAATATCTGATTATTTCCTTTCCGGGACACAAGTAACTCTGATGGGTTGTGTGTCTTTGGTTGGTTCGAGTGGATCACTCGTGAGGCGGTTATGGATGAGTGATCTCAAAAGGACTGTCAATTCCCGCCCACCAGAGTGACCAGTACCACAACGAGAACTCCGAGAACGATCATCTTTACGACGGATGCGACGACGCTCTGCCCTGAAAGCTTCCCTGAATAGATTCCAAGCGTCACCAGTGCAGCAAGGCTTGCTACAATCGAGACCCAGAGCGCATTCGACGTCATGACAACGAACGGCACGATCGGTATCAATGAGCCTGCAAAACTCGAACCTCCATGCGTAATAGAGTCAAGATATATCTTTCGTCTGGTTCTTGTTTCAATCTTTGTACCTGTCAATCTGCGAAGAAGCGGTCTCTCCTTCTCAGCGAGTTTGGCATACTCAACCGTGCTCTCTGCCAGATATGAGCCGATGCCATTCGTTATCGCAAGTGCTATCGCAACACCGATGCCAACATGCACGACTCCGTGATAAGCCGTGCCTGCGGTTGATGCTCCGATGACACCTCCGAGCACTGCAAGAATGCCGTCGATGCCGCCAAGGATTACGTATCTCCCCTGCTCTGCTTTGCTCATGCCACTTTCGATTCGCGTAATTTTATCAATGCGAATATGCAGTAATTTATGATATCCTTGTATTCTGACTCAATACCTTCAGAAACCTTTGGAGGTTCTTTTGACTCTTCTAAACTGCGTATTCTGTATGCTTTAACGATTATCTGGTCTGTTATCGACGGAAGCCTCATTTTCCTCCACGAATCTCCATAATCTACATTTTTTGCGATCATCAGCGCTCTCAATTCCTTGAGAATCGCATCATATTCGTTGATCGTGTCTGTTTTCTGTGGCATAATATCACCTGTATCCCGAGTATCATCTGTGAATCACTGGTATATGTACCCTCGCTCTATCAAAACGATTGTTATCAAAATGTTTATCCATTGTCACAGAGAGAGCGAAGATGAATGAAGATTGGTGTCATTGCGATTCAGGGAAACGTGACAGAGCATGTGCATGCACTGGAACGCACGTTTGCTGAGCAGGGCGTGGATGGTGAGATCATCCGGATAAGACAGAGCGGACTCGTTCCGGATTGCGATGCCATCGTACTGCCAGGCGGAGAGAGTACGACGCTTGCCAGATTGATATGGCAGGAAGGAATCGCCGCCGAGATCCGGTCTGCGGTTAGATCAGGTGTGCCGGTGCTTGGCACCTGCGCGGGTCTCGTGCTCCTTGCAAAAGATGGCGATGACCAGATAACACGAACAAAACAGCATCTGCTTGGTCTAATGGATATCGAGGTCAAAAGAAACGCATTTGGGAGGCAATGTGACTCCTTCGAGACGTCCATTGACATTCCGGTCATAGGGGGTCTATTTCCTGCGGTCTTCATCCGTGCGCCTGCAATTGTCAGATGTGGCGAGGGCGTTTCTGTGCTTGCGCGATTCGGAGAATACATGGTCGCCGCACAGCAGGATAATATGCTCGCGCTCGCATTCCATCCTGAAATGGTGGCGGATACGAGACTGCATCATTATTTTATGAATATGATTTAAAAACCAGCGCAACCCTTATCTCAACCGCAGCAATATCAGTGCAACGAGATGATTGTTATGGAGAGTGAATTGTACAAAAAAATCCTGATCGCAACCGACGGATCAGACAACACCAGAAAAGCGATTAAATACGGAATTGAACTCGCCCGCATCGCAGATGCAGATGTTTACGCTGTATACGTGCTCGATGCAGGCGCGTTTGCTGCTCTGCCGATGGATGCTGCATGGGAGAGCATGTATGAACTGCTGCGAACAGAAGGCAGCGAGGCTCTGAAATACGTGGAAGATGCTGGCAGCGAGGCTGGAGTACCGGTTGAGGGCGCCATTCTGGATGGACATCCCGCGCATGAAATTGTCGATTATGCAACAGAGAACGAGATCGACCTGATCGTGATGGGCACACTCGGCAGGACCGGACTCGACCGGATCCTTCTTGGAAGCGTCGCCAGCAAGGTCGTCCACACCTCAGACATTCCGGTGATGATCATTCGCGGCGGTTAGTATTCCGAAGACGCACTATAATGGCTTCTGAGAGGCGCTTCTTGAGTCTCATATACTCAACACCGGAAAGACCGATCTGATCGAGGACAGCATCGCGCATGAAACATGGTTTTGTTAATTTGCAGCACCATATCAATGTTCCAAAGCATGTGTAGTCTCCAAGTTCAAGCGGTGTCCCGCGTGAAAGTTCTACCTTCATATCTGCGAACTCCTGTGGCGTTATCCCGTATCTGCGAAGCACTCCTTGAAGTGCACACCGCTTGACAGGCAGACAGCAGAAAGCAAGTGCCCGGTCATCTCCTCCGCTGCAGATATGCTTTGGTGCATTGTACCAGCCTGTTTGGTCCTGAAACGTGCTCACGGATTGAACAAGGCTTTTTATTACCCCTGGATTCTTCAACACGGCTCTTGCAAGCGAGACCATATCTGCGCCGTATCCAAACATATCCTTTGCGCTCTTAAAATCCACTACCGAATTATTGCCGATGATGAACAGATCGGTGGCATTTCTCGTCACCTTGATCGCATGATAGTCAGCGCCTGCTCCGGGTTTCATGGCGTCGATATG
>PIXW01000092.1 GCA_003601535.1 ANME-2 cluster archaeon | reverse complement strand
CGATGGTACCACGAACCTCATACGTGCCAGGTTCTGTGTATTCAACGTACGGGTAGAACCTGATATTGTCGTTAACATAATCGTATGCGGTCTTGAAGTACATATTGCCCATAATCTGTTCTGTGCTAGCTATATCGAGATCGATGGTAGTCTCATCGTTATTGAGGACAATTTGCGTAGAACTTGCGGTCATCACTTCCATGGCGCCGTAGGTCTGAGCGGTCTCGATTTCCAGAACATCAGTATCGATCAGGAATACATACATGAGCTCAACGGTGCCTGTTTCGCCAGAGACCGCATTCACATAGCACGAGAAGACTGGAATATCCGCCTCTCCGCCAATGTCTGCGGTGTACGTGTAGACACGCTCCTGTTCACTGCCGCTGGTATCGAGGGTCCCTGTGTCCAATAGACCGCCATTCTTGGACAGCTGAACTGTTGCCATCTCACCAGCAGTATCAATTCCTGTTACGTTGAACACAAATCCGCCGCCAAGATCCCATTCCTCGCCAGTCGACAGAGTCTTCTTGTCGTCGCCCTCAAACACAACCAGTGGTTTGCAGAGTTCGTCAGCATTGTTATCGATTGCTACATACGCCTCTCCCATCCAGCCTTCGAGATAATATCCAGTATCGCTACCAATGGTTAGTCCCTTGTCTACGTGAAGCTCATATTCCTGAAACACCGGATGTGTTTGATATATCAAACCACCTTCGCCGATCTCCCGATCATCAGGGTATCTCAGTGTATCACACCCAGGACAGTATGGTTCCTTCGCCAAGATCGTCAGCGTCTCGGTTCCCAGACCGTCATCCGGATCATACCAGAAACCAGGGAATGTGCTGTAGTCCCATTGGTATCCTTCTGGTGTATTGGCTATGCTCGCGATGGTGGGATTACCCGCATCCAGTTCTACGATGTTACCGCGCACCTCAAGCGTCTCCGCGCTCGCTGGCACAGCAGACACCGCAACCACAAGCGCAATCAGTACAATCATTCGTTTATTCATATTATTCCTCCTTGTGCGAATCTCAAAATCCGCATTCACCCCTTATGTTCGCGTCACATAAATTTATCATTCAAACCAGGATATCAAACAGTGAGTCCGGGTACTCAGAAAACCCGATCGACCAGAATTCAGCCCCTCAGAGCCTGATGTATCCACAGCACATCGCTAAGTATCGCGCTCGCGGTTTCGACCGATCCTGCACCGATTCCGCCAATTGTAATCCTCCCTGCAAGTTCGGTCCGGATAGATGCGAGATTGAAGGTTCCGCCGATGCTGAGAACCCTGTTTCCAGCCAGAATTTCTCGTGAAAGGTTGATGAATAAAAAACCGACGGTGCAGCGTCACCGCCAGTATCGCATCGCATTCGTGTCACAACTCGATCTTTCCGGCCGCAGCCTGCAGGATCATCAGCGCGTCCACCGAGGTGAGTCTGCCGTCTCCGTTCATGTCGCCCCACATCCGTCCGATGCCATCTGAGTTCACCCAGTAGCCAGCCGGGGTGCTGTTATCCGCATCCCAGACATCAGGAACGCCGTCGCCGTCGCCGTCGGTATCGGGTTCTGGATACTCAACGTACGGATAGAACCTAATATGGTCGTTAGCATCGTCATCTGCGGTCTTGAAATACATGTCACCCATGATGTGTTCCTTGGTGTCCAGATCGAGATCGATGGTGGTCGCATCGTTCGTGAGGACAATCTCCGCGGAACTTGCAGTCATCACTTCCATAGCACCATACGTATCACTGGTCTCGATCTCCAGCACATCATCATCGATCAGGAAGACGTACATGACCTGCACGATGTTGCGGTCAGTTCCTCTGAATCTCCACACAGCATCCACATAGCAGGAGAACACCGGAATATCCTGCTCGCCTCCAATGTCAGCGGTGTAGGTGTATACTCTACCGACTGAAACGTTTTTGTTATCGAGTTCCATTCCGTTTTTGCTCAAAGTGAACTCTGCAGTATCTTCACCAATAATCTGGTTTGCAGTAAGCGCAAATCCGCCGCCAAGATCCCATTCCTCGCCAGTCGAGAGTGTCTTCTTGTCGTCATCCTCAAACTCAACCAGCAGTTTGCAGAGTTTGTCGGCATTGCCATCGATTGCCACATACTTCTCTCCCATCCAGCCTTCGAGGAAGTAGCCGCAGTCACCGCCAGCATTGTCGCTTTCAACGCACAACCCGATATCCCTGTCTAACAAATCCTGAGGCACAGCGTCACCAATGCCATCGCCATCATAAGCCTCTTCCATATCGGTTTGAGTCGTTCTACTCGTGTCTGGTATGTCCTCATGCATCTCATACTCCTGGAATACCGGATGTGTTCTGTAGACCAAACTACCTTCACCGATCTCTCGATCATTAGGGTATTTCAGTGTGTCCGTACCAGGAGAATCTCGTTCCGTCGCCAGGATCGCCATCGTCTCGGTCTGCAGATCATCATCCAGATCATACCAGAAACCAGCAAATGAGATGTAGTTCCATTGTAATCCCGGTTGACCCCCTGCCGTATCCGGGTCTACGTCTGTTACGTAGAGAGGTGTTACTACAGAGGTTGCGATGGTAGGATTACTCGGACCCAATTCTGTGATAACACCGCGCACCTCAAGCGTCTCCGCGCTCGCTGGCACAGCAGACACCGCAACCACAAGCGCAATCAGTACAATCATTCGTTTATTCATATTATTATCCCTCCTTGTGCGAATCTCAGATCCGCATTCACCCCATGCACCAGACCGCTCATAAATATGTCGCGCAATACAGCAGAAGAATTGATAGCGATCCCTGAAAAAGAGAGAAAGAATCTTAAAGCAGTATCCACAAGAGGAGATTGAATGGAGACTGTGACGAGCAATATGGACCTGAAAAAAGATTTTGAGATCTTCAGAAACGATGCTCTTGGAATTGTACTATTCGGATCCCGTGCCCGACTGGAAGATGCCGGAAGGTCCGATATCGATATCTGCATCGTCCTGCCGGTGAGTGGTGATGTCCTGACAAGAATCGAGAGGAAACTCGGCGGAAAGTATGATATCAGCGTTTTTGAGAACCTGCCCCTCTATATACAGATCGAGATCATTCGCGATTCCCAGACGCTGTATGGTGATGAGGTCGAACTCTCGGCATACTTCTACAGATTCAGAAGAGACTGGGCTGATATGGCATCGCGCGTTGAATATAATCGGTTCAGCAGTGTTGAGGAACGGATGATGTTGCAAAAAAGGTGGTTGCATGCGAAGAGAGCGATGCTTGGAAAAGCTGGAACTGTTTGAGGAAGAACTGGACTTTGTAGGGTCTCATGACATCTGCGATGACGTTACCGAGAGAGCACTGCTCCACTCATTGCAGACCTGCGTCGAGATCTCCATGGACATCGTTGCCATGCTCACAAAGGATGCGGGACTGGTGGTTGAGGATGATTATACCAACATCGAAAAGTTGTCGAAGGGAGGTATCATCAGCGCGGATGAAAAAGAAACTCTGAATGGGTATAATGGGCTGCGAAACAGTATTGTCCATCGATATAATCGCCTTGACATGGGACGCGTCGCAGAGGGGCTGGACGGGGCTGAAAAACTCTACCGGATTGTTGCAAAACTCGCTTCGATATACGAAAGCGTATCCGCGAAGTAACACGGCACAGTCAACCCCTCAGAGCCCGCTGTATCCACAGAATATCGCTGAGTATCGCGCTCGCGGTTTCGACCGATCCTGCACCGATTCCGCCGATTGTGATCCTTCCTGCAAGTTCGGTCTGGATGGATGCGAGGTTGAAGGTTCCGCCGATGCTGAGTGGATGGTTCTTCGGCACCATCTTTGGTGCAACCTTGAGTATGCCATCCCGAACCTCCCCGATCAATTTTATTG